>JBQCGN010000268.1:0-9209 GCA_051955655.1 Candidatus Nitrosocosmicus sp.
AGTGTAGAAACTGTAAAAAACACCGGAGAAATTAAGGTAGCACAATGCGGATTGCGTAGAATTGAGAGTGCATTGCTTCAAGAATATCCTAAAGACGATATTTTTTTGGCACATCCAGAAATGCTAGATAAATGCATTGGTCCGGACACCAAAGTGGTAGGAATTAATGTTATGGATCCTCTTGGCATGGCTCCTGTCACTACTACAATGTCTCCTGAAAAACTGTCATATGTTGCAATGAAATTCAAAAAAATGTGTGCATCAATCATACAGCTAAAGAAAAAATACAATTTTAAGGTAGTTGTAGGTGGAAACGGGTCATGGGAATTGGCAAAGCCAGAAAGAATGAAGATCCATGGAATTGATACAGTTGTGATCGGTGAAGCTGATGAGTTGGCCTTGGATCTCTTTCATGATTTAGAGGCTGGAGATGCTCCTGAGCTTTTGCATACTTTTGTTAGAAATATTGAAAATATACCAATGGTGAGAGGGCCAACAATAAATTCTTTAATTGAAGCTATGAGGGGATGTGGAAGAGGATGTGATTTTTGTGATGTAAATAAACGCTCTAAAAAGGATATTCCTTTATCTCGCTTACAAGAAGAAGCAAAAATAAACCTTAAATACGGTTTTGATTCTGTGTGGCTCCAATCAGATGAAATGTTACTATATGGTTGTGACAATAAGGATTTTGTTCCAAACCAGGATGCAATATTAGATGTCTGGAAGGGCTTGAAATCTGTGGGTGCTAATTTTATTGGTACTACGCACATGACCCTTTCTGCTGTAGCTTCATCACCTGATTTAATTAAAAAAATCTCATCTGTTAATGATATGGAAAATAACGGAAGATGGCTTGCAACTAATTTGGGTGTAGAGACTGTTGCTCCTAGAATGGTGAAGAAACATCTTGGTGTAAAAACCAAACCTTTCCAACCTGAAGAATGGGGTTCTGTAGTAAGGGAAGGTTGTAAAATATTAAACAATAATCACTGGTTTCCTGCTTTGACATTAATTATTGGATGGCCAGACGAAACTCCGGATGAGACTCAATATACTATTGATTTGATTCAAGACTTCAAACAAATGAATATGAGAGGCCTTGTGGCCCCTTTACTATATCAAGATTTCTCCGAGAGAAATTCCATGCATTTTGGAAATCTCAATGAATCACAATTTGCGCTGTTTTGGACATGTTGGCAACATAATCTTAGAGTTATTGATCAGATTATTCCAATTATAATTAGAAATAAGTCATACGGACCTGCGATGAAAGTATTTATGGCTTTATTGATAAAAGCAGGAACATGGGCTATTATGAAATATCTGCGAGGATTATCTAAAGGTCTTTTTGATGGAAAACCTGCTGAAGATATTGTTGCAAAATATGTAAAACAAAGGTCTGTTACTGCACCAATGCCACCAAAGCTATAAATTTTTATATTGAACAAAAAATTTATTTTAAAATTGTTGTAAAAAATTAGTTTTAAAAGTTTTATTGCTTTTTATTTAGTTCCTCTAAAGCAGAATCAGCTAAAGTATCTTTTACTGGATTTATTGCAATAAAGTAGTTTTTATCTGCCCTTTCTACTGCTGTTACTAATTTATATTTTTTTGTAGATATGTCAAACTCATACATCCCTTTATCCAGTTTTCCTTTAGTATAAATCATTAACAAAACATCTCCTGATAAGGGTGTAACCGGTACCATTGAGAAAATATGATCTTTATATGAACTTATAGGAAGTACTTGCTTCATATATGGTGCAACAGAAACAAGATAAATCAAAACTTCTTCTATAGTTTCGAATTCTTCATACTCAAATTTCATTTAAATTATACTTTATGGTAAGGATAAATAAACTTTAAAAATAAAAAAAAATTAACCGTAGGACTCGAACTTTACATCAAAAGTTCCATCTTTTCTTTTTTTCCTCTCTGTAACAAATCCTTTGGGAACAAGCGAATCTAGTACTCCGTCAACTGTTCCTTGCCATCCGCAGACATAAAACGATGTATTTTCTGGAGTTATGGTTTCCCCAACCAATTCCTCCAAAGGTGACTTATCCTTGCCTGCTTTAGGTCTCAGAAATGATTCTACTCTACCTTTATGCCCGCTCCATGATCGGTTAAACCATTCCTGGGGTCTACTTATGCTTGCTCTGTACCGGAAATTCCAGTTATCTTTGCCTTTGTCTAAGCTTTCATTTTCAAGATTTGTCAATAAATCTCTGTAACTTAATTCATCAACATAGCTTGCTCCATGCAAAACTACAATTTCTCTTTTACTTCCTAGTGCCTTAAGATATAGTGAATATGAAATAAAAGGTGCTAATCCGGTTCCTCCACCAATTAACACCATCCTTCTATTGTCAGGTGTGCCGTTAGCAAATTTTTCATTAATTGTAAAAATACCTGTTGGTTTAACCCAAAATATTTCGTTGCCTTCTTTTCTATCAAACATCTGAGTTGTTAGCCTTCCTGGAACTGGTTTTTTAACCCATCTTAAAATTAACTCAAAATGCTTTTTTTGCTGAGGTGGTGATGCGATGGAATATGCTCTTCTGACTATTTTTCCTTCACTTGGAACATTCACTCCTAGTGTTATAAATTGGCCAGGTTTGAAATCAGGAACCTGTTCGTCAATAGGTTTTATACGAAAAATTGCAAGATCTTCTTTTAAAACACTTATATACGATATTACCGCCTTCTTGTCAACTACCATGACATTCTGTGTTTTAAACTAGGTAGTTAAATATTTTGTTTTATTATATCAACTTTTTATATTTTTCTTTAATTTCTGTTGTTATTATAAAAAAAGAAATAATGATGATCGCATTTGAGTTTAATTAAAATGTGATTTAAAAGATCTAGATATGCTGATATGATATATTTTACTTTTTATTATTTGTATTTTTTTAATACGTTGTAATATGGAGATGCTTTATGTCTGTCTATGCATTTTTGACATATAGATTTATCTCCATATTTTTTATGACATTGACAATCACAAATAGATTTAATATCTGATTCCAAATTATTATATTAGAAACTTGATTAAATATAATGCTTTTTTATTTTTTATAATTTATACTTTTTTAATATATTATTCTAGATATGACTAATATGATAAACGAAATTATTTCCAATACAGTGCTTTATTCAAAAAATTGCTCCAAGCTTTTAGAATATGATGGTATATCTTCTAGGGTTTTTTTACTAAAGGGTTTTGATAATAAAAAATTGATTCACATTAAAGATGTGAAAATTTTGAGAAGTACCATTCCTTCAGCGGGTTTGGCGTTGACCTTGATTAAGAATTTCGATGAATATCAATTTATAATATGCAATTATGTTCCTCGGCTAAATGATGATAATATCTTTAAAATAAAATTTCAAAAAATCCGAATACTTATTTTTTTATTTTTTTATCGTCTTTCACAGATGATGATGGAAAAGAAGATCTCAGAGACTTTGGACATATGGATTAAAGAAGCAAATTCACTTTTGGTAGAAGTATCCCAACTTATATTGGAGTTTCGTGAATATTTACAGAATTCTGCAGCTAATAATTCAGACTCTGATTTAAATTTAAACAAAAAGGTCAAGTTAAAAAAAGATTATTTTAGTTTTTTTAACTTGGATGAAAATACGATAGATAAAGAAATATTTTCTATTTACGGTATTGATATTTAGTTTTATTACTTTATACCTCTTTTTTGGTAAAGTACTCTAAAACTTCTTGACTATGACCTGCGGGCTTGACCTTGTGAAATATTTTTACTATTTTTCCATTTTTACCAATAAGAAAAGTTGACCTGTCTACACCGTAATACTCTTTACCCATAAATTTTTTTAATCCATAAACTCCGTATTTTTTTGATATTGTGTTATCAGTATCAGATGTTAACATATATGGAATATGCATTTTTTGTCTGAATTTTATGTGTGATTCTTCAGAATCCGGACTGATGCCGATTATCTCTATCTCACTTTCTTTAAATTCTGAATAACTTTCTGTAAATTCCTCTGCCTGAACAGTACAGCCAGGTGTAAAGTCTTTGGGATAGAAATAAACAACGATATTTTTTTTTCCTAGAATGTCTTTTAATTCGTGATTTTTTCCATCTGTGTCGTAAAAACTGAAATTGAATGGTTTTTCTCCCTCTTTGAGAATTGTTTCCTTATTCGTAGTATCCTGAATCGGGGGCATATAGTTTTTTCTATCTACAATAATAAAAATAATGCTATTTTTTTGGTATAAGAAGGGTAAATGAATTTTTATTATCCAAATACAAAAGTATAGAAGTAGAAATTCTCAGATCTAGGAATTATTTCTACTTTATGTACTTCCCTTTCTTTTGTTTTTACGATATTATAAATAAAAGGCCATGTTGTTTCGATAATGCTTTTTCCATTCTTTATCTTGATATGGGTCCCTGCTTGTTCTTTTTCAAGAAATTGGTCATCAATTTTTATCTCTGCTGATGCTGTTTTGTTATTGTCAGGACCTGCTATTATGTTTACATTTGCGGCTTTATTATATTTAAAAATTATGGCTGGATCTTTTTCTTTACTGTCAAGTGATGCTTTCACGCCTTCTTTGTCCCATCTCCATTTGCCTCTTAAATATACATTGTTATCTAAAATGGTATTTTGATCGGTTAAAATATTATATTCGTTTGGTTTTAATCTTTGATTGTTTCCAAATCTCCTGATTCTTGAGTATCCTAGGCAAATTTCAGGAGCCATGTCCATAAAATGCATTCCGTAAATCTTTATAATTTCATTTGTTCTTTCTTCTTCGCTTTCTTCGCCATTACCCTGTAAGTGATTCTCTTTGTTCACTTTGTTGAATTCTCCTTTTTTCTCCTGCTCCTTCGTGATATTTCTTTCATCTTTGTAAGGTATGTCTAATAGATCTTGTATTGCTTCTTCAAAACTTTTTAAAGTTCCATAACCTGTATGTTCATATCGAATAAATCCTTGTTTATCTACAAATATGTGTTTTGGCCAATATGAATTTCCATAAGATTCCCAAGTTTTATTTTTGATATCAAAACCTATTAAATATTTATTTAAATTTAATTCTGTTATTGCTTTTTCTATATTTACAATATCTTTTGCAAATTCATATTCAGCAGAGTGTATTGATATAATTTCTAATCCTTTATCTTGATATTTTTCCTTTATTTTGTTAACGGTTGGAATTGTTCTTAAGCAATAAATACAGGTATATGTCCAAAAATCTAACAATATTGTTTTTCCTTTAAAATCTTTGATTGAGTTAACCAAACCATTACTCCATCTATCTATATCTTTAAAATCTGGTGCAGGATAAGCAGGGATCAAATTCATTTTAATTAAAATAATTGAATTTATCATAACTTTATTGTTTGCTTTGAAAATCCTGAGTTCAAATGCGGGAGATGGGATTTGAACCCACGAACCCCTTAGGGATAAGGACCTCAACCTTACGCCTTTGGCCAAGCTGGGCGACTCCCGCTTTAGTTTTCTTTTATTGAGGGTTTAATTTGAATATTACCTCTATGCTAATGTATGATATTTGAATAGTTTTTATGTCGGATTCTATTTTTTTTATTTATCGATGCTTATTCCTGTGAGATGTTTTACTTGTGGTAAATTAATTGCTCATATATATAATGAATATCTTTCTCGAATAAAACTTGGCGAGGAGCCCAACAGTGTTATGGATAGTCTCAACATCAATAGGTATTGTTGTAGAAGGATGTTTATATCGAGCGTAGAGACCATTTATCAAGTTATACCTTATTATGAATCCTTGAGAAAAAGAAGATCAGAAATACAATCTGAAATGGATGGGTAGAATTTGCCAAACATAACCTCAATAGACGAAAGGTTGGTGTTTAACAGTCGCGGTGATAAAACCATTGAAATTGATGTAATTTCCGATAATAACTTCCTTGGACGAGCTTGTGCACCATCGGGCGCTAGTGTTGGATTACATGAAGCTCAAAGTTTTATAGATAATAGTCCTCAAAAAACTATTGAAAATTTTAGAAATATTAAAGGAAAATTTATTGGCATGGATCCTAGCGATTTGAAATCTATTGATCGCATGCTAAAGAATTATGATAATTCTCCGACATATTCTAATATAGGCGGCTCGATAGCATATGCGCTCACTATAGCAAGCATAGATTCTGCATCAAAATCACTTGGATTGCCATTTTATAAAGTATTAAATCCTAAAATAGATAAAATAAAATTTCCGTTCCCCTTGGGAAATATGCTTGGGGGTGGAGCTCATGCTGGATCTGGCACACCTGATCTCCAAGAGTACTTAGTTTGCCCTATAGGCGCAAATTCGATTTTTGAAGCTCTAGAAATTAATTCAAAGATCCATAAAGAGTTAAAAAAGCAATTAGAGAAGATTGATCCCAAATTCACTGGAGGTAAAGGTGATGAAGGCGCTTGGGCGCCCAGTATTGATAACGATAAGGCTATAGAGACTTTGGAGAAAACCGTCAATAGTTGTGGATATGATATAAAAAACGATGTTCGTTTAGGTATTGATTTTGCGAGTTCTTCTCTATGGGATCCGCAGAAAAAAGCTTATGAATACAAAAGAAATGGAAAAATTAGAGATACTAATGACCAGTTGGAATATGCTGATCAATTGATAAAACAATATAATTTAATTTATGCTGAAGATCCATTAAATGAGGATGATTTTGATACAATGTCAGAATTAACAATTCGAAATCCACATTGTCTTGTAACAGGTGATGATTTGTTAGTTACCAATAAAGAACGAGTGAAACAGGCAGTACAAAAACATTCTTGCTCTGGCGCGATTTTAAAGGTAAATCAAGCAGGCTCACTATATGATTCATTGTTGTTTGCAAAAGAATGCAATGACAATAATATTAAATTAATTACTTCTCATCGTTCAGGCGAATCTGTCGATAATCACATTTCTCATATCGCTATATCTACTAATTCCGTAATGTTAAAGTCGGGGGTTGTCGGAGGGGAGCGTATCTCCAAATTAAATGAATTTGTAAGAATTTCAGAGTATGGTTTAATAGAAGGAATGGCTAAATGGAGCAATATATAAAATGATTACAACAAGTTCTGATTTGAATTCTTCTCCAGATACTTTGGATAATGATTTATCGAAGGATAATAATTCAATAGATGAGGATGAAAAAGAACTACTAAACACTTTTTCCTCTAATTCTAATGATGATTCTAATAATATTGTTGAAACAACAACATCATCATCATCTGCTACCTCTTCCGATATTGATGTACAGGAGGATGATTCTTTAGATGATCATAATAATTTGGAGAAAATGATATTATCTACAGGAATTAGAGTTGGTACTCCTATCAAAACAAAGTATATGATTCCTTTTATCACAAGAGCCAACCCAGAAGGATTGTATATTCTTGATATCAGTAAAACCTTGGCGAGGATCGATGTCGCTGCAAAATTTATTGGTCGAACAATAATATCTAATGTGGCAGTTACATCTTCAAGAGAATATGGAAAAACTCCGATTGAAAAATTTTGTGAATTGACTGGAGCACGAGGAATTTTTGGGCGATTTATGCCAGGTACTTTTACCAATCCCTCATTACCAAAATATCTTGAACCCGAAATAGTTATTGTCACAGATCCTCAAGCTGATGAACAAGCTGTTTTAGAAGCAACCAGGGCAGGTGTCCCCGTTATCGCATTATCAAATAGTGACAATATCACTTCAAAAGTAGATCTGGTAATACCTACAAATAATAGAGGAAGAAAAGCATTGGCCACAGTGTATTGGTTATTGACAAAAGAGGTTTTGAAAAAACAAGGAAAAATCAAATCGGATAACGAAATGCCACTTGCAATCGATGACTTTGAAGCAAAACTAGTGGAAGAAGTTATCTGAACATAGTTGGATAATTTCCTTTCGGTTAGAGATTGCAACTATGATGGTGTTTTTTATCCTAAATACAAAAGAGATATAATTTCTCTAATTGAACATTTTTTTTGTCATCTTGATATATATCCAAAAGACAAAGAAACACTCAATGAAATTGCAAACAATATAAAAAATGAACATATAATAACATTTATCGTTCCACATGGAGCATTTCGTTATTCTGGTTACGTTGCTTCTTTTGTTTATTATCTTGTTAGTTTAATAGATTGCAATAATTTCATTATTCTATCTTCTGACCATAATGGAACAAGCCCTGGGATATCTACTATGAATAGTGGCTATTGGAATACACCTCTAGGTTCAGTGCCTGTAAACCAAGATTTAGCATACGCACTCTTAGGTAAGAGCAATAGCAATTTTATACAGATAGATCCTTTTTCTTTGAGTATCGATCATTCTATCGAAATACAGTTGCCTTTCTTACAGTATGTAAAAGATAATAATTTTAATTTTTTACCTCTGTTGCAAAGAAAACAAGATAAACTGAACTCTTTGAAATTAGCAGAAGTTCTAGGATCTGTATTGTCGAACTACAAAAAGGTCGTTTTAATAGCTACATCGAATCTATCGCATTATCTATGTAATCATGAATGCTATAGGATTGACCATGAATTACTTTCTCATGTTTTATCTTTAAATGTGGATTCTTACTATAGAACTATTAAAGAAAATTCAATCGATATTTGTGGATCAGGTTGCATTGCGACAGCGATGGAATTTTCAAAAAAAATGTCCAATTGTAATACGGCCCTATTAAAATATTCTACCAGCGGTGATGTGGATAAAAATGACCTGTCGGTTGTAGGTTATTCTTCTATTCTTATGTTTTAACATTATCTAAAATGGTTCTCTTAAAAAGTATAACTGCAGTTACACCAGGCAAGGCGATTCTTTTTGGAGAACATTTCGTTGTATATGACTATCCTTCAATTATTTTTGCTATAAGTAAAAGGTTAGAAATTACTATTCATAGTAATACTTCTGCTAGTAATATAAATAATAAAAGAAAGAAAAATCGCATAAAAATATTTTCTAATTTAGGTTTTAATGCACAAGTAATTGATAATACTTTGACCTTATCAAAGAGTCGTTTTTCTATAAATCATGATATTATCACAAATTTAAATAAAATAATTCAGTTTTTGATAAATGATAACAAAGATGATTCTACTAATATAATTAACGAGGATTTGATTATGTATATAAATTCTGAAATTCCAGTAGGAGGGG
>JBQCGN010000269.1:0-8585 GCA_051955655.1 Candidatus Nitrosocosmicus sp.
AAAACTGCTCCTAATGCATTTCTAATTGCTAATATAGGTGCTGCTCAACTATCTGATGGTTTATCAAATTCCGATATCCTCAGAATTATCAAAATGATAGATGCAAACGCATTGGCCATACATCTTAATCCTCTACAAGAACTAATTCAACCTGAAGGTGAACCACGGTTTAAAGGAATCTTGCAAAAAATATCTGATTTAGTCGACGAAATAGAAATTCCAATCATTGTAAAGGAAGTAGGTTCAGGAATTTCCGCAGAAGTTGCAGTACTTCTTGAAAAGGCTGGTGTCAGTTCTATAAATGTAGCTGGTTCAGGTGGTACAAGCTGGGCCGGAATTGAAAAATTAAGGGCTGATCAGCATAATGATTATATCAAATCACAATTAGGTCATTTGTTCTGGGATTGGGGAATTCCAACTGCTTTGAGTATCTTACTAGTAACTCGATCTGTGAAAATACCTGTTATTGCATCAGGAGGATTGAGAAATGGTCTTGAAATAGCAAAATGTCTAATGTTGGGATCAAACGCATGTGCAATGGCATTTCCTTTTTTAAAAAGCGCGTCCCAGTCAGAAGAAGAATTGGAAAGATTTACTCGGTTGATATTGTCTGAGCTTCGGGCAACGATGTTTTTACTTGGTGCAAAAAATATTGATTCGCTTAAAAATACAAGATATATATTGATAGATAAATTAGCTAATGTATTAAGTAATTATGAATGCAGAAGAAATAAAGATTGAAATTAATTCTATTGCTTCAAAAATAAATCAGTTTATTCTTTCTAATGTTTCTGGTAACCCTTATCACCTATATGATGCGTCTTTGCATTACATCAGAAGTGGAGGTAAAAGAATAAGGCCTTTTATGACTGTGAAAACGTGTCAACTCTTTGGAGGCAATATTGAAAGTTCAATACCTTTTGCTTCGGCTGTAGAACTAATACATAATTTTACTCTTGTCCATGACGATATTATGGATAATGATAACTTTAGACACAATGTTACTTCTGTCCATAATCAATATGGTATCCCCGTTGCCATATTGTCTGGTGATATACTTTTTTCAAAGGCCTTCCAGATTATTTCCTACTATGGCACAAAATATGGATTGTCTGGAGAAACATTAATCAAAATGATGAGTCTTTTATCATCTGCTTGTATTGAAATTTGTGAAGGACAGGCACTAGATATAAAAATGTCCACAGAGGTTGACTTCTCTTCTAAGGATGAATATATTAATATGATAGAAAAAAAAACAGCTGCTTTATTCAAAGCTTCTTGTGAACTTGGAGCATTGTCTTCCTCAAACTACGATCAAGCGGACATAGAACGCCTTTCTAATTATGGTAAAAAAATTGGAATAGCATTTCAATTGATTGATGATTTGATTGGTATATACGGAAATTCTAACATTACAGGAAAAGCAGTGGGTAATGATATTCGCGAAGGAAAAAAAACTTTTCCTATTCTTTTGGCCATTCAAAAACTAGATTCTGAAGATAAAACAAAATTAAAAGAAGTATTTGGAAATAGAAAAGCAAGCATCGAGTCTGTTGAATATGTTGTAAATAGAATCGCTTCAATAGGTATAGACAAAGATGTAAGATCTATCGCTCAAGCCTTCGTTGAAGATGCATTTAAAATATTGGACAAATACGAAGACTCTGGACCACTATCGTCTCTTAAAAATTCTGCTATATATATTATAGAAAGGAGATTATAGTATAATTTGCTACCTGATGAAAAACTTGTAAATACTATCAAATTGATTGCCTTAAAAAATGCACTTGATTTTGATAATAATATTAAATTAAACGTTGTCATATCGAAAACATTTTCATTCCTAAAGAATACTGATAAAAATTCCATTAAAGGTATTGTTCCTGAAATAAATAAAATTGTATCAGAATTATCTCTATTGCCTTTGGATGCGAAGAAAAGCATTTATGATTCTATCTTCAACACTTCTGATCATTATTTAAATAATGACATCTCTCAAGAATCGGAGATTCAATCCGAATTTACAGGAAATAAAGAAAAAATAATATCAAAAGAAAAATCTTTTGATGATGATTCTTGTTCTCTTCCTCCTTTAAATAATGCTTCACATGGTAATGTTATTACTAGATTTCCGCCAGAACCTAATGGATTTCCTCATATTGGACACGCAAAAGCTGCTATTATTGATGAGGAATATGCAAAAAGATATGGAGGAAAACTTATTTTGCGGTTTGATGATACAAATCCTGCAAAAGAAAAACTTGATTATTATGATGCTATACTCGACGGACTCAAATGGTTAAATGTTATACCCTCTGTCATTAAAAATACATCAGATGATATTGAAAAATTGTATGAATGTGGAAGAAATCTTATAAAAAAAAATTGTGCTTACATATGTGAATGTAACCCTGACCTGATTAAATTCAATAGATCAAATGGAGTTTCCTGTATTTGCAGTACGAATGAGGTTCAAACTAGCTCTAAAAAATTTGAAAATATGATTTTAGGCAAGTATAAACAAAATGAATGTATCGTTCGCTATAGAGGTAACATGAAAAGTCTTAATACTGCAATGCGGGATCCTACACTTTTTAGAATAATTGAAGGATATCATCCTAAATTGGGAAATAAATATTCTCTGTGGCCAACATATGATCTTGCTGCTCCTGTAGAAGACAGTTTGGATGGTGTTACTCATGCATTTAGAACAAAAGAATATGAGTTAAGAAACGAACTATATTTTGCAATACTGTCGGATTTAAATTTAACTAAACCACAATTAATAGAATTCTCAAGGCTGGAATTTGAGGGAATCCCTGTTTCTAAACGGAAGATAACTCCTTTAATAGACAAAGGGATAATTAAACAATGGGATGATCCACGACTACCCACTTTGGTTGCACTTAAGAGAAGAGGCATTTTGCCCCAGGCAATAAGAAGATTCGTTATTTCACTTGGAATTACACTTTCTGAAACTAAGCCCTCTATGGAAATCCTTGAATCATTTAATAGAAAAATTCTTGATCCTTTATCTTTACGGTTATTTTTTGTTAAAGATCCAATTAAAGTTCAAATAGATGAATTGAATCTCGATTTTGTAGAAATAAAAAATCATCCCACTTTGGATATGGGTAAGAGAAAGATAGATGTTGAAAAAATAATTTATATATCTAATGATGATGCAATAAAACTAAAAATTGGAGATACTGTTAGATTAATGGATCTGTGTAACGTTGAGGTTGTAAGTATTAATAGTTTTGGAAATGAGGGAAAAACCGAAAAGGTAATAAAGGTAAAAAATAAAGGCGATGAAATATCTCATAATATCCAAAAAATCCAATGGGTATCAAAAAAAAGTTCAATCGAATTTAAGGTAATCAAACCATTGCCATTGTATAATGGTGATTATTATAATGAAAATAATTTAATTGTTGATAAAGGTTTGTGTGAATCATCTATCTCTTTTATGAAAATTGGCACGCCAGTTCAATTCGTTAGATATGGCTTTTGTAGATTAGATGACGTCTCTACAGCAATATTTACGCACAAGTGATTAGTTATGAAGATTGCTAGACTGAGATCAAAAGATTCTATAGAAACTTATGGAATAGTATCAAATGATGGTAAAAAACTTATTACTAAAGAACAAATTCAGGAAAGAACAGGGATTCCAATTCCACCGAATATAAAAGAGTTTTTATTCGGTGGATGGCTGGATGAAATCAATATTAGAAAAAAAGAACTAGAATTTGATATATTAGTCGATGATGTAGAGCTGTTGTCTCCATTACCCAATCCTCCAAAGATAATTTGTCTTGCATTTAATTACTATGACCATGCTAGAGATGCAGGCTTAACTCCATCCGAAGAACCAGTAATTTTCCTTAAACCATCTACTGCCCTAAACTCTCCTCATGGAACTGTTATTTCACCATCATACGTAAAAAGGTTGGACTATGAGGCTGAGATAGCTGTTATAATGGGAAAAAAAATTAAAAAGGCGACCGAGGAAGAATCCTTAAATGCCATATTTGGGTATATGGTATTTCATGACGTCTCTGCAAGAGATATACAATTCAAAGATAAGCAATTTACAAGGGGAAAAAGCATTGATACTTTTGCACCGTGTGGTCCGTGGATAACAACAAAAGATGAAATAGATGATCCACAATCTTTAAAAATAGTAACCACAGTAAATGGCGAAATTAGACAAAACTCTTCTAGTAACAATATGGTGATACCTATTCGAAAGATAATATCTTCATTAAGTAATCTTATAACAATTGAACCTGGGGATATCATATCTACTGGAACACCTGCTGGTGTTGCAATGTCCATGAAAGAACCAAGGTATTTAAAGCATAATGATGTTGTAGAAATCGCTATCGAAAAACTCGGAACAATTAAAAATAAGATTACTTTTAATTGATATTTTTAAATACATAAACTAATTTTGAAAATTATTATTTTTTCTATTTTAATTACTGTGATTTCATTGAATTTATATTTTTAGCTCTTTTTGGTTTTATCTTTTATCATTTTTTTTAATTCGCTTTCTAATAGATTATTGTATTCTTTATATGTTTCCAGAAGTTTTTCTCTGGTGTTCGCCAATTGCATTGACAAACTCAACGCTTGTAAGCAACTCTCCATGGTCCTTTCATTTGTAAATTTTTCCATATCTATTTTAAAATTTTTTATAATCTCTCTTTGATCGTCACTAAATTCTTCTATTGTTTTTATAATTTCATTGATTTTCTTATTGATCATTGGATCTTCCAAATCCTGATTAAAAGCCTCCTTTTTTATTTTAAAAAAGATCAATTGTATTTTAAAATGTCCAGATAATATTTATTCTTTGAAATTTAAGGTTTTTTTATTTAACATAAATAAATAAAATAAATCTATAATAAACCCTTTACAGCTACAGTTTAATAATTTATTGAAAAATGATATTGCCATAGTGGGCGGTGGTCCTGCAGGCCTTTCTGCTGCCTATTCTGCATCTAAAAGTGGGGCAAAAGTTTTACTTTTTGAAAAAGATCCTTCTTTTGGGCATAATGTTAGAACAAGCGGAGTCAGCTGGATAAATGAAATTCAAAAATTTGGAATTTCTCAAGAATACTATAACCCCATTAAAAATTTTTATTTTATATCTCCAAATAATGAAATATCCATTTGTGGAAATGAGTATACCGCATGTGTATTGGATGTAAAAAAAACATATCAATTTTTGGCAATGAGATCTGCGCAAGCTGGTTCTCAACTGTTTGTTAGAAGTAATGTTTTTGATGTCAAAAGAAACGATTATGGAAAAGTAACTGGATTGAGAATTTCCACGCCAAAGGGAATATTAGAAATAGAATCGACTTTGGTAATTGATGCAAGCGGATTTAATAGTTTTATATCTAGAAAATTAGGATATGTTCCTCTTTGGAATAGATATGGAGTTGGTGCAGAATACGAATGTTATTGTGATGAGATCAATGCTGAAAATATATATCTAATGGTAGGAAAAAAATATTCTGAGGCAGGTTATGCATGGATCTTTCCATTATCTAAAAACCGCGTGAGAATTGGAGTAGGATTGGCTAGGCCAGAAACTTCAATAGATCCTATAATCAAACTAAATGAAATTGTTGAAAATAAGTTATACCCTCTAGATACCTTGGGAAAAATTCAACCTTTAGAACTGCATTATGGGATGATACCAAATGAAGGACTAAGAAAACGTTGTGTATATGATGGATTAATGATGGTCGGCGATACAGCTGGACAAGCAAACCCTTTAGTTTTAGAGGGAATCAGACATGCAATTGAATTTGGAATTTTGGCAGGAGAGATTGGTGCTAAATCGCTTAATTATAATTCTAGTACCGAATCATTAAAAGATTATGAATACACATGCAAAAAATCTCTTGAAAGCAAAATTATAACTGCATTAAAAGTGCAATCCCGATGGCTAGCTCTTTCTGATTCTGATTGGGACAAAGAAATTGATATAATCAAAGATTTATCTATTGATGAGTTTTTAGATTTTATTAAATCCGATTTTTCTAAAGTTAAAATGATGAAATTAGCGTTAAATCACCCAAAAATGATCGCAAGACAATTGTTTAACATGGTATCTAATTCATTAAGGTAACCTTAGCATAAGGAAGATTTTTATATCTTTGAAAATTAGCACAAACTAATTTGGCAGGTGATTCATCTTCGCAATTTGTTCCAATTTTATTTATATTCGGATTTGGGATAGTAGCAGGGGTTCTTTCTGTTATACTCTCGAGACTTTTATCGCAACGAAGAAGATATAATCCAATAAAATTCCTTCCAATGGAGTGTGGCCAAATTCCATCAGGTGAAGGAAGATCGCACTTTATGATGCAGTATTATTCGTATATTCTTATGTTTGTAGTTTTTGATGTCATGTCGATATTTCTTTATGCTTGGGCTATAACATTTTTTTCTATACCTCGAGAAGCAACTCTACCTATGATGGGATTTCTAGGTATAATGTTTGCAGCTATGGGTTATGCTCTATTTCTATCGGGAAGAAAAAGAATTTGGTAATTAGAAATTTTCCAATAGATTTTAATAACTAAACCGGTTATTACAGAATAGTGTAGTGTTATGTTAAAAGAACTACTTGATCCTATTCCTTCTAATTTTAATATTCTAGTTTCTAAACTTAGTGACATACTTGTTGAAGCTTTGGATGAACCTTTGGGTTATGCTATTAATTGGGGTCGTGTATTTTCGTTATGGCCAGTTCATTTAGAAACTTCTTGTTGCAGTGTAGAATTTGGAGCCGCATCGAGCCCTAGATATGATGTAGAACGATTTGGGATGTTGGAAGCCTTTGGTTCTTTAAGGCAGTGTGATTTAATTGTTGTCCAAGGTACAGTCACAAGAAAGATGGCGCCGCGGCTTCGTATGGTATATGACCAGATGCCAGAGCCTAAATATGTTATTGCAATGGGTGCCTGCGCAATTACAGGCGGGATGTATTTTGATTCATACAATGTTTTACCCGGCTGTGATGGAATTGTTCCGGTAGATGTATATGTTCCAGGTTGCCCTCCACGACCTGAAACTCTTATTCAGGGTGCATTTCTTTTACAGGAGAAAATAAAAAGGTCAAAGATAAAGTGATGGATAATCAAATAAAATTAGATGCGGAGAAAAGTAACTCCATTTCTTTATCCAATGATGTAATCAAGTCTTTAGTAAATAAATTTGGAGAAAAAGTGAAAATAGTTTATGATAAGCACAACCGATCAAAAATAATAACATTTCCTGAAAATTTAGTTGAAACTGCGATATTTTTAAGAGATAATTTTGGATTTGATCATGCTGAATCTGCTTCTGGGACTGATTATCCTAAAGAAAATGTTATTGAAATTAACTACCATTTAGGATCATATACTAATTCTGACCTACTCTCCTATGTAGTTGTATTAACAACAAAGGTAGATCGAAATGACCCAAAATCAAATAGCTTGATAAATATACTGCCTAGTGTTGAACTTTTTGAGCGAGAAACCTATGAAATGTTGGGAGTATATTTTATTGGCCATCCACGTAACGAACGTTTTCTTTTGCCAGAAGATTGGGCTGACATTCCTCCGCTTAGAAAAGATTTTAGATCAAAAGGAAGGTAAAAAGGAGAGATTTATTTAAATGTCGAGTTTGGAAGAGAAAATTAATGAAGCAAAGAAACTATCTTTACAGATAGTTAAAGATACTGAAAACGATCGATTAATGACCCTTAGTGTGGGACCTCAGCATCCCGGTTCAGGTCATTTTCGATTTGTGATAAAGGTTGATGGGGATTACATTGTAAATGTGGATCCCGACCCAGGGTATGTTCACAGAGGACATGAGAAGATGTGTGAATATAGAAATTATTTTCAAAATTTGCCACAATTGGAAAGACCTGCACTCCATGATTCTTCTAATATTTTATACTCTTATTGCCTTGCTGTCGAGGATCTGGTTGGTATAAATGTTCCACGTAGAGGGCAGTTTATCCGTGCTATTGCATCCGAATTGGACAGATTGATATATACTGAGTATTGGTTAGCTATTTATGGAATATTTCTTGGTCACTCTACAATGTTTATGTGGCCTGCAGGTGACAGAGAATTAATCATCGATTTATTCGAACGTCTGTCGGGTCATAGGGTTACTCATTGTTTTAGCATTCCTGGCGGGGTTAGAAATGATTTTCCTTATAATTTTAAAGAAAAATGCTTATCACAGGTTAATTATTTTGAAAAAAGGTTAAAGGAATATGAACATATTTTCTATAATAATCCTCTTTTCAGGCAGAGGACTGAAGGAGTGGGAATTTTATCAAAAGAGGATGCGATAAAATTAGGAGTAACTGGCTCGGTACTTAGAGCTTCTGGAGTACCTTATGATATAAGAAAGGTGGAACCATATGATATTTATGATGAAATAGATTTTAAGGTTCAGTATATGAAAACGTGCGATTCGTTTGCGAGGTCATACGTACCCTATTTAGATATGGTTGAATCATGCCATATTATAAGACAACTTCTTGATAAAATGCCTGAATC
>JBQCGN010000270.1:0-7720 GCA_051955655.1 Candidatus Nitrosocosmicus sp.
AATCACCATCATTGGATCATCCTTAATAATATGACAAATAACATTTAAGCATATGAATAAGACACCTCAGAAGAAAGAATCCGATTCGGATGAAGGTAAAATCTCTCGTCGTGATTTTTTAAAATACGCAGGCGCTACGGGTGCAATACTTGGTTTGTCAGCTTTACCTATTACTAAAATCTTTGGCGATATTTCGAATACAACAAATAGTTTGGTTCAAACAAATGCTTCTTCTTCTGTTCAATCCAGTAATGCCGTTTCCTCTTTGCATACTTCAGTACACGTATTTAATCTTGATTCTACCGCTCCACAATTTTCTAATTCCGCGGGAAGTCAAACTATTGCAGCATCCAATAACTTTCCAATCCTTGCTGGTTGGGGGATGGCAACATTCTTGATACGTCTTAAAGAAAACGGAGTCCTCGAACCCCATTGGCATCCGAACTCTGCAGAACTGAGTTATTGCATAAGAGGTAGAGCAAGAATGACCATATTTCCATCCAATTCGGATGCAGATTCATTTACAGTAAATACATTCACAGTAGATCCTGGTGAAATAGTTTTTGTTCCCCAAGGCTTTATGCACGACATTGAAAATATTAGTAACGAGGAAGCCAAGTTTATTATTGCACATAGTAACGAACAACCAACCACCATAGGAATATCTGGCTCGGTAGGTTCAATGCCTAACAAGGTTATGAATAAAACATTTGGAATAAATCCACCTAACACATTTTTCAACGGATTTAATAACAACTCGACTAAAGACATAGTAACAGGCCTCAAAAAAACGACCACTACCACTACCAACAACAACAGTACACTACAATCTGGCATCAATATTCCAAATATACCAAATTCCTACAAGTTTAATGTTGAAGGTATTCCTCCGCAGATTCAAACTCCCGGAGGAACAGTTGCCAAAGCAAATACAAATACTTTTCCTATACTTAACGGAAGTAATTTATCGCTTTTCTCACTAATTATGAAACCAGATGGCATCAGAGAACCTCATTGGCATCCCAATGCTTCTGAATTAGGATACGTACTTGATGGTTTAGCACGCTTAATAGTATTAAATCCTAGTGGAAATGTAGATACATTTGAGATTGGACCTGGAGATATCTATTTTGTTCCTACAGGATTTTTTCACTACATAGAAAATTTGGACAGAAATAGAAACATGCATTTTGCCATTTTCTTTGGTTCTGATAATCCAGGCGATATTGGAATTTCAGGATCACTCAGTGCATATTCCAATGAGGTATTAGGTGCAACCTTTAATTTAGATTCATCTTATTTCAATAAGCTTCCCAGAGTATCACAAGATGTATTAGTAGTTTCTGGAGGAGGCTAAAAAGTGAAAATTTCTCCTATTGTTAAATATGATATCAATAGTCTACCACGGTTTTTTTTTGAGGAGATTAGCCATTGTTTATGGCAAACCTAATAATGCACTTTTGATGATTACGAATCATTATAACTCAACTATGCAAACATATTTTACAAACTATAATATTTAGCCCACCTTTATAAAATCCGTTATATTATTTGTTAACATTTCAGCCCTAATTGCTGATGGGGATTTTTTAGATAGCTGCACTACTTCAATACTTAACATTAAGGCAATTTTATAACCTATCTTGAGCAATGTATGGGAATCGGATAAAGCTATAGTAATATCCATGATAAATCTTGCTTTCATTGCTAGGTGTTCTAATAGAAATATAAAATAATATGAAAAATTTAAAAAAATATTAATGCTATTTGAATTTTTTAAAAATTTTGAACTTGCATAAAGGAATGATAAAAACTATCGTTGACTATCAATAGTTGTTGGGCCGACACTTTTAAAATTACTGGGATTCACATTATCTTGGTTTTTAGTATTACCGTTGCATGTATATCCAAGCAGAACACCTGTAAGACATTTTGCAGATATAGTCGACGATGGAGTATCAGTACATGGTCCAGGATCACAAATTCTTTCACCATTTGTTCCACCTTGAATCGCACATGAAGCCGTTTGACAAACAGAATTGTTTACTGTTTGGCTTTTAGAGTTTCCAAAGTTAGAAGATAAAAGAGATTCAACACCAGGAGAACAGCTTCCCGAAGGAATGCTATTGTTACAGATAGCACCAGAAAGAGAACCGAAGAACATAATGCAGAGGTAGTTGGTGTTGATGTCTTTTTGGTACGGTCACAGCCAACCATGAATACTGTATTGCACTTATTAATGGGTTGCTGTTGTCAATTTAATTGTGACTGTCCAATGCCACTAGTAATAGTGTTAGCAATGAGAGAATTATTGTTATCGTTATTATTGTATTTTTGGTCACCTGTCGTTATTGAAGTTGTAATTTGTAATGGGGGAAGGTAACCAAGTGGACTAGAAGCAGTAGTATTTGAATTAGAGCCACCGCCTTTTAATGCTGCATAGGTAAAATACTGGTTTGTTAAGGTAACAGAGCTTAACAATGTAAAGAAAAAATAGATGCTATTGTTAATTAAAGCACCTTGTTGACCCTGGCAGAGATAAATATTTTCATGGACTACAATACTAGATCATTGTATTAAGCTTTTTATGAAAAGAAGTTCTATTTTTAGTAACCAAATCTTTGTTGATGTTGCTACAAACTATGAAAACAAAATTAAAGTTGGAAAAAATACAAGATAACAATGATATGTTAATCAAAATCTTTATTTTAAAGAAATGCAGTTCTGATAAATCATTTTTAATACTTTTACAATCTCTTTCTTATACGGATAAACAATTCAAAATAGCCTGCACCATTTTTTATGGATATATATAAGCCTAATAGAATCTTATTACTTATTATTTATAAATATAATTTTATCATTAATATAAGATTATGTTATCCAAAGTTAGTTTGACTTTTGGTATTTCTAGTCTATTGATTGCTGTGATACTAGTATTTTTAATAAATTCTTCTTTTAATCAAATTGAAATAGTTATTGCTCATAGTCATTCCCCGCATATTTCTAAAAGAGATCATCAACAACAACATCAAAATACAACCTTCTCATCTTTATCTACACAACAACAACAATCACCCTCATCTAAAAAATCATCAATATTGCAAACAACATTATCTCCTCTAGCCATTTCAAATAATAAAGAAACAGTACCAAATGTTCCAACCGATCCGAATAAAGTGGTTATTCTTACATTTGGGGATGGATATCAGAGTCAATATGCTATTGCTAAACCAATTTTAGAGAAATATGGTTACAAAGGAAACTTTTTTGTAACCTGCAACAAAGTTGGAACAGTTAATAAAATGACTTGGCCAGATCTAGTTCAGCTGTATAAAGAAGGAAACGTCATTGGATCTAAAACTGTAGATTATGGAACAAAAGCCATGGAAGGAAAGGACCTTAACCATTTGTCAGCTCAACAGTTAGAATTTGAAGTGGGCCAATCAAAGCAATGTCTCTTAGATCATGGGATTAATACATCCTTTTTTGCTGTTCCTATGAATTTAGCCAACAACAACGCATCTGTCATAAATACAATTGCCAAATACTATACACTTGCTATAAATGGCCACTCTAATCTAATGTATCTTCATTGTAATGGTGTTGAACAAACTTCAGATAAAACAACAACAGATTGCAGAACATACCTTGATAATGGTGTTTTAAATCCTCAAAACAGATATTCTGTTGGAGAATGGAGTGAACAGCACATTAAAGATGGAAGATCATATAATGATTCTCAGATGTTTGCTAAGTTTGTTGAAGAGGTCAATAGTCAAAATAAAATCAATAAAAATGGCATTATAAATGCAATACCATTGGTAGCTTATCATGATATTGTCCTGTTGCCTGATGTAAGCCTTTCAACTGAACCATCCTCAACTACTTTAAACCTGTTTAATACAGAAATGAAGTATTTACATGATAACGGATTTAATGTATTGACTTTTTATAAACTTGGATATGACGATAAAAACAATATATTTTATCTGAAGGCATAGGATATGATGTATTTTTAAATTTATTAAAGTAATTTGTATCATCTTACTAAAAAAGAGCAAATGGTCTATTGATTATTGAAATATAAATTAAAATTAAATTAAATTGAATGATTTTACAATTATTTAAATTACGAATATAAATAAATTTTTTATATATTTTATAGAAGATAATTTCAAAATCATTTTAACATTAGATTTTTTAATATAATTGTCATTGATAATCAAAGGATTTGCATTTTATAGTATCATACTAATTATTGTGATAGATTCAATTCTAATTGAGAGTTCTTTTCAAAACAGTTATGCATCTAAAGATAACTCTACCGATTTTAAAACAACTCTATTACCATTTAATTCTCATATTGCAGATCAGGCAAAGGGCGAAAAAACATCTTTAAACGATATAATACCGTTTCCATGAATGGATGATTTAATTTATCATTACTTTCAACTATTTAAAATAATAATAAAGTTACCTTTTATCGCACAATTAATTCTACGATGATCAGTATATTCAATTTAATAGTTGTTGTTAGGAATGGTGGATTTGTTTATAAGCTGCTTCCTTTATTTCAAATGATAGAATAGTTTTACAAAACAGAGTCTATTGGAAATGCAAAAGATGAATCCAACATTTTCGATAGCCATCTAATGGCACTATCAACAAGGGATTGTTTTTCTTTCAACATAAAGAGAAAGATTGTTTATTAAATTGCTGAAAGAATTTTATTAGCTGTACACATTGGTTAAATTTCTCATTTTTTTTCTTGCGAAGATTTACCGAGTCCATTTAAATCTGCAAAATCTTTAGAACATTGTCCGTCAGAGGTCTACTAAATAATACCTTTATGACAGTGAAAAAAACCTACAAAGAATTAAAGAAATATTGAAAGAAAACAAGATATAGATTTCTAAAACCTTTTATAAGAAATAAACCCGACAAAACGTTTCATCTTTACCAGCCCGAATTATAGTTTATTATAAGTACTCATTTAGAATAATCAAAAATATATAGAACATCTAGAGCTTTTAATGTAAAAAGGGAAAAGGACATGTAGCAATAACTGATAGTTCTTTTGATTTTGTAGATTGAATTTATTTTGGATGTGAAGGTAGTATTCGAATGACAGACACAAAAAGATACTATCTGTTTTAAGAATTCGGATTAGTAGAAAGAAATAAAAAAGATGTGGAGAATCAGGGTTCCAAGAGATAGTATCAAAAGGAATTACATAGTTTATTACAATCTGTATTTGATACATGGATTAAATAATTTGTTATATCCATTCTATGTAGATGTTTTATCATGTTAATCTTTAAGATTGTATCTTTCAAAGCTGTTATCGTATTATTAATTGTCACAGGTTATTGTTATATTTAGATTGGATGTTAAATCAGACATTACAAAACTCTGATAACAATAAAATTATTAATTATGTTCACCATATACCCCTGATGATACAGATTCTAAACCAACGCCTTTTATTTTTAAGAATTAATTAAATGGCCGAATAACAGATGTTCTATAACCTACATATTCACAATCTTTTATAGATACATTATCAATTCGGTTAATCATAGACTGTTCTTTTCTTGTTTCCAAATATCTATAATCTATTTCACCAAAGCTTTGTTTGATTTCATTTACAATTTCTGATTGGTTAAAATTATTCATATCTTTATGCTCAGTATTTTCAAGTGATTGGACAAACAAATTCACAAATCTTTCACATTGTTTATAATTTAGAACCCTTGATAATAGCTCATTTTCTATTGATTGTTTTAATTTGGTGTAATTATCTGATCTGCAAAAGACAGCCAAGTTAGAATTGTTTTCGGTTTTAATTACATCTTCAATTTTTTCTTCAAGCATCCCAATCAATTCTTTTGGATAAATATAATCTATAAACAACTTAAAATCGATCCTATCTGCCCTAGTTATTGCTTCGTCTATATCGTTTATATTATTAGTGGCTATTATATAAATCACATTTTTATTTGACTTATAGAGTTTATCTATTTCGGTTAGAAAAATATTTGTAGAAAGTCTATTGAAAAAATCAGGATATGAGACTTTAGAGTCTTTATCCGTATCTATTGCTCTTTTTTTTATATATTCATCCATTTCATCAAACAATATCACAGTTTTCTCCAAATGTTTAAGACAATCAAAAACATATGATACTCTTTGAGCAAATCTATCCATTCCATCTTTTACAAACGCACTTGGCTCAATACGAATAAAGGACCATCCCAGCACTTCTGCTATACTTGACGCCAAGGTTGTCTTGCCAGTTCCAGGAGGACCATAAAAGCATATAGAATTTGGAAGATTTTCTAATCCTCTGTTATTATTATTCAACCTAGGTTCTATTATTGATCTATATAACAGTTTTTTTACGCTCATCAAACCATGGCCTTGATCTATAACCATATCAAGTAACTTATTGAAAGTATTGTAATTAGGCAAAGTTCTATAATCACCCTCAAATTCATTTAATATTATTTTGGGGATCAATATTCTTGTCAAAGATTCTTTTAAACTTAGAATATTACTAAAAATCAATGACGTGCTATAACAATAAGAGATAGACTCATCGATATCAAATTCATTTTTGATAAAAACGGGGGGCCATCCATAGTAATTATTACTAATCTTAGATTCACTAATACTATCATTATTGTAAATGGTTACGTTAATGGTATCTCCTTTCTTTTCATTATTTATTAACCAATCTAGTATTTTATTAATGGAATTTATAAAATAATTCTCATATTCATCACTATCCATAATAGAAAAAAGTTCTGTTAATGTAGCCAAACCAAAAGTATAAATTGAAACATATCCGATATTTGCAGCTAATTCTTTTCTCTCCCATATGTTCTCAACACCTTTATCTTCACTTAGTAAATATCCAACTAATTTTTTAACAACATATTTGTTATATTCTGATTTCAAAAAATATAGTTTATTTTTATAGATGCTATTGTATTTTTTATATATCAACATGCTATATAATGCAAGATAAGGATCTTTTCTGTCCAAATCGTTTGCACTATAATACGCAATTTGTTGAAACAGGACATCTCTTGCCCACAAAAATACATCCTCAAAGATTTTATTTATATCATCTAACAGTTTTTCGCTTTCGGTTTTTGAAGAACTGTCGCCACCTTCATCTTTTACAAACTTTTCAATTTCATCATACCACGTATAAAGCGACTCTACCGAATAATAGGTAATAAACGGAGATGGATTCTTTTTGCCTTGATGAATAAAATAATAATCATACTCTTGTATATATTCAACAATTGATTTGACAGATTGAATGATGAATCTATTATCAATGCTAATTTTATTAAACTCTTTTTCTTCTTTAACTGATTTTAAAAAGAGTAAAATAAAGGGTATTACGAAATTATTAAATGAATTATCAATATTATCCCTAGATATATCATTTAAACAATTATGTTTTTCATCTAAAATATTATTAACAAACTCTTGAAATATTCCTTTTCTATTTAACTGTCGTTCTATTTTATTTATTGTAAATTTGGAATTAAGTAAAGACATCAAGGCAAAACATAAAGATAGTTGTTTAAATTTAGTTGCTTTGTCTTCTAATTTGTCAATTTTATTTCTGTGTAATATTGTAATATTTGAAAAAAAATTATCATTTGCCAAATAGGATTTAAGATAATTTAAGTGATTGTTG
>JBQCGN010000271.1:0-2697 GCA_051955655.1 Candidatus Nitrosocosmicus sp.
AGAGTAGAATTTCTAAAAGAAATTATAAAAGAAAATATTAAAGCTGAAAATTATAAAATAACCAAATTGGAAGAAAGTTTTGGACCATTAATGACTTCTAATGAAATAGAATGTTTGGTTGTTAGCAGTGAAACTGAAAAAAAAGGTAAATATATTAACACTTTAAGAGAAAGATTAGGATTATGTCCTATAGATATAGTTACTGTTGATTTGGTTTTAGCAGAAGATGGTAAACCCGTTTCTTCAACACGAATTCGCTCTCATGAAATAGATAAGAATGGATTTAAAATTAATTATTAAAATGTTTAATTTAATCAATTATTTTTGATATCGTTTATTAAATTTCTTTAAAAAAAAGAATTACATGTTTAAAGAAAATAAAATGGATAATTTAATTGATGAATATTGCGACAACATTGGCAATATTAACGAAGGTTTAGATCCTGAAATTTTAGCTTATTGGTATAAAAGAATTGAGGATAAAGCAAAAGATTTATGTGATAAAGAATTGAGAGAAAAAATTGTATTTGCTCAAAATAGGCTACTGTGGATGAAATTTGATTTGAAAATTTCAAAGCGAGCTGTTCCTATAGTATTACAAACAATTAAGGAGTATATTCCTCTAATGCCCTTTTCAACTTCACTTTATTTTGAAAAGGTTTATCAAATAATTTTGGACGAGTTAAATAGAGATTTAATTTAGTGTACAGGTATTTTAAAAAGCAACAAAATACTATTTGAAAGAGAGATACAATACAAGTTCTCCGTTATATCTTATATATTCATTGATATGCGCCTAATTACTTTAAGTTGATATAAGCTTCATTATCTAAAGAGTAAGTTGAAATTATTTTGTTTTTTGTTGATGAAAATTCTAAAAACATTTTTTCTAACATTTTAGCATTATGATGATCTTTAAATAAAATACTGTGATGAGAACCGTCTTTAAGTTTTACAACTGCCTCATTTGAAATTATTTTAACTATATCCGTTACGAATAAAGAATTGTCTTCTCGAAGTGAAAAAATACTCGAAAGTTTGCTAGCCTCATAGCTATCTTCACATACAAATTTTATCATACTTTGTATGTTATATTACCAATATGTTAAATATTGATTATGCGAATTATTCTACTGGACTATCGAGATCTTTTTCATCAATCATAAATTCTTTAATAATATTTTTGGCCTTTTCCCTTTGTGTCCTAATCTCATTCATGAATGGCTTGACTTTTTCAATTAGATCGCTTTTACAGTCTCCACACAATAAGTTTCCGCTTTTGCAATTATTGTATCTTTCAATAGATTCTTTTTCATTATCAAATAGATAATTCAAATACCAATAAACAGGACAAATATCTGCATTACCTCCAAATTTTCTCTGTAAAGCTACTGTAGGTTTTCCTCCCGTAAATGTGTCTTTAACTTTTTTTTCGATTTTTTCAGAATCATCTGTGGTAAATAATGCAGTATCCGGTTTAGACGAAGACATTTTTCCACCACTTGTAAGACCTGGAATAAATTTGCTATGTATTTGAGCGGGTTTATATTCGCCGATCTTTTCTGCTATATCTCTTGTAATCCTCCAATAAGGATCTTGATCAATAGCTGCTGGAATTAAGACTGGCGTCAATCTTCGTTCTATTATTGAAGGGAGAAAGCATGGCGCGCTTTGAATTGGGGGAAATCCTATCATTCCTAAATTTGAAGAATTAGAAAATCCAAATACTGATTTTGCCGTTGAAAATGTTATTCTTTTTGAAATCTCGATAGCAATCGGATATAAATAGTTAATATGCTTTGTATCTATTACTATTTTTGTTTTTTTTGGATCAAATCCTATAGCTATGATGTCTAAAACATTTTCATATGTATATTTTCTGATTGTCTTTAAATTCATATTATCTTTGAAAAGGAATTTTTCGTCATCTGTTATTTGAAATATTAATTTGACGTCAAATTTGTCTTGTAGGTATTTTGTGAATAACCATGGCATCAGATGCCCTAAATGCACAAGACCAGACGGTCCTCTTCCAGTATAAAGATAAAATTTGTTCCCATTTTCATATTCTTTGATAATCCAGTCAAGATCTCTATGAGAAAAAAAATATTTATTCTTCAAAAATGGGTGTATGTCTCCAGTAATTTTTCTTATTTTTTCAATCAGATCATTATTAATAGCAAAAGTTCCAAATTTCTCAATTAACTTGTTGTAATCTATATCTCCCTCAACTTCCCATGGAGTTACGGTAAAATCATGATTGTTAATGTTGGTATAATTCTGATTAAATTTTTGAGAAATCGTTTCTTTATTTTGGCCAAAAGAAACTTCCATATTTTCATAGGGCATATATAAAATTATGTTTATCTAAAGTTTAAACGTTTAAAAATAATCGAATAATTTTTTTAATTATATTGAGTAATAATGGTAGTGGAGATAATGCTGAACCCTTTTCAACTAATGATTCCAAAAGCGAATCTTTTATTTCTTTACATCCTATAGAAAGAAAAATTCTTTCTATATTATATGGTTCAAAAGATAACTGGGTGACGGATGATGAATTGATAAAAAGAAGCGAGTTGTATATTGATCAAATCAGAAGAGGTATTGAGTGGCTAAGGTTTAAAAATTTAATAACTATTGAAGACACTACCGAGTTTAAATTTTCTTTAAAAAGTAATCTATTGAAAAATAATA
>JBQCGN010000272.1:0-13399 GCA_051955655.1 Candidatus Nitrosocosmicus sp.
CGATACATATATATTACAGTGACTTAAAGAGAGTCGAGCATAAATTATTCAAACCCCCGATCATCTTTATATAAAAAGATTGACGGGCAAGCAGCAAAATGCAGTAACTAAAGATAGCAGATGAGAAGTAGGAAAAAGGAGGTTAATGTCAAACTGTTTGGGGAACATTCAATCCATGTTTCTGGTAGTTAATTAATTTATTTTTAATAACTATATATACAGACACACAGGTTCGGTTAATTTAATAAATAATTTGGACGTGTTGATTTATACAATGACATGAGTATGCTGATTTTCATAATGTTTAATTCAAATATAAGAATGATAACGAAATGATTTATGCATTTAATGTTTAAAAATTGTGCAAATACATACAATTTAATGAGCATAATACAAATGTAATTGTAGCTTGTGGGTTAATCAACAATAGAAATGATTAGTTATAGTGACAGACAAATAAACAGTATAAAGATTGAAATTATCCTAAAGATGAAATCCCGTATAAATTTCAATTGTGTAAGAAAAGTTGAGTTTGATCGTAGATCATGTATTATAAAAAATAAAAGACTTTAAATCGGCTATAATATAAAAAAAACATGAGACTAAAAGGAAAGGTAACTATAATTACAGGAGCTAGCGGAGGAATAGGAAGTTTTACCTCAAAAAAGTTACTTGAAGAAGGTAGTAAAGTTGTACTAGTTGGTAGAAATAAAAATAAATTAAAGAAAACCGTACAGGAGCTTGAAAATAATAACGATAATGATATTCTATCAATAACCTCTGATGTATCTCGTGAATCAGAGGTATTGGAAGTAGTAGAACAAACAATATCGGCATTTAACAAAATCGATATTCTAATAAACTGTGCTGCAACAATAAATGATCCTATACCTTTTCATTTAATGACCGAAGATCAGTGGAATAATTTAATAAATATAAATTTGAAAGGAACATTCCAACCCATAAAAGCGGTAATTCCAATCATGATGGAACAGAATTCAGGAAATATTATAAACATTTCATCATTATTAGGTATGGGAGCTATCCCTAACGTTCCATTTTCTGTTTATGGTGTTACTAAAGCAGGAATTATTGCATTAACAAAAAACATAGCAGTGGAATATGGACAATACAATATAAGATGCAATTGTATAGCACCGTCAACTATAAGAAGTCCATTGCTAGAGCCCTATCTTCAAGATGAAGGTGCAAGAAAGGTTTTAGAATCATCTTTTCCACTTAAGAGAATAGGCGAACCTGAAGATGTAGCTAACTCTATTTTGTATTTATCATCTGATGAATCTAAATGGATAACAGGAACCGTAATAAGGGTTGATGGAGGAAACTCGGCTCAATTATAAATTGAAGATGCGATTAAAAATATTTCGGTTTCTTCATTTGATAATACCTTAATAATTTATCAGATGTAATGGAACTATGTTTAAAATATTAATTAATGGAAAAGAGAGAGAAGAAAAAAGAAATAAAGAATTTCACCACTCCTAAAAATAAATAAGAAGGCGATGTAGTCATGGGACTAAATCTAAAACCATTAATATCTTCTAGACAAATAAAAGTTTCAGATTTAAACGGCAAAATACTAGCAGTGGATGCTTTCAATGTAATATATCAATTTTTAGCAACTATTAGGGGTCCAACAGGTGAACCACTGACAAATAGTCAGGGACAGCCAACCAGTCATTTAAGCGGCCTCTTTTATAGAAATATAAGTTTAATGTGCGAAGGAGTCAGATTGATCTATGTCTTTGACGGTCCTGCTAATGAATTGAAAATAAAGGAAATAGAGAGAAGAAAAAAAATTAAATTAGAAACAACAGAAAAATACAATCTTGCACTAACAGAGGGTAGGTTAGAGGATGCAAAAAAATACAGTCAAGGAACATCAGTTTTAACGTATAAAATGATTGAAGATTCAAAGAACATCTTGTCTCTGATGGGCATTCCTATTATTGAAGCACGTTCTGATGGAGAATCAACAGCTGCATACCTATCAAAGAAAAATATAGTATATGCGTGCGCCAGCCAAGATTATGATTCCATTTTATTTGGAGCCAAGAGATTAATCAGAAATTTAACGATCAGCGGAAAGAGAAAGATTCCGAATAAAAATGCATATATTGACGTGGAACCAGAGCTAATAGAATATGAAGAAATACTAAAGGAAAACAAGATAACACAAAAACAATTGATTGATTTAGGTATTTTGATTGGAACGGATTTTAATATCAACGGTTTTAATGGTATTGGTCCCAAAACTGCATTAAAGTTAATCCAAAAATATGAAAAACTAGAGAATATTGATAAAATTAAAGACGAGCTTTTAGATACTCCCTATCAAGAGATAAGAGAGATTTTTTTAAATCCTAATGTTACAGAGATAGAAGATAATGATATTCAATTTCAGGAATTGGATAAAGAAAAAGTTATAGATTTTCTGTGCAATGAAAACAATTTTTCTCATGAAAGAGTAAGTAACTCGATAGAAAAACTAAATAAAACTATTAGTAAAAAGAGTCAATCGCTTGATAAATGGTTCTAAATGATAAACAACAGAAGATTGGTTTTTAGATCAACCTTGATTTTTTTAACGAGGTTTTTTTCTCAGATGTAAATCGTCCCAGGTCATAATCATTCATATCTACGAATTTTATACCTTCTGATATAACAGGGTTGACTGTTTTTATCAAAGAGTAAATTTGTTGGCAAACACGCCTATAATCAGGATGTCCCTGAGGGGTAGTTCTAAGCTCAATCATATGACATGCTTCACGAAGATTCATTTTTATAAAATATGGATACCTATATGCAAAATTTACTACATATTGAGCCTCATTTGGCATTTTTATTGAAATATTATTATATACATCATTACAAAGATACATACAATCTCTATAATCTTTTCCCATGCCTAACTCATCTATCTCCTGAGGAGTATCAAACCCAAAAGTTGTAGATAATAATTGTCTACTGGCAGTCAAAATTCTATGTCTATGGAGATCTCTAAATGTTCCATAATTAGTCAATAACTCAAATGAATAGTCTATCGATTCTAATGCTCTTCCTGGTCTATGACGTCTATTTTGTCTGAATTTAGTATAAAGTCGAATTATTTCATGTCTTTTCTCATCTGAAAGAGATTTTACATAATTAAGTAAAAAGCTTATTGGAGTATCTCTACAATACTCATGCATTATAGAGGAGGCCAATTTTATTTCAGCGTCTTCATTTGATATAAATGATAGAAGATTTACTGTATCGAAGGTTGGAGAATGGCTAGTACTTTTTTTGCCGTTGCTAACATTACTGTTAATGCTTATGAGCGATTCATTAGTTTCTTCCTTTGTTTGCAATTCTGAATCTAAAAATTTATTTATCGAATCTCTTGTTTTTGTTAAATACTCCCTATAAACTGCACTATATCCATCCTTAGAACGCCTGATAAATGGTTGAATATATTTTTCTAATTCTTCAAATAAACTATTTCCTAGTTCTTGAATCTCTGTTATCTCCGAAGAAAACATATTGAACAAAAGATACTCAAATGCTCTTCCATTCCCAGTTATAGCAAGGTTTGTAAGAGTAGAGGAGGGAAGAAGGTTCCTCAATATATCTAAAGTTTTAGCTTTTATGGTGGATAGATAAATTTTTTTTGCATTTTCTATATCAACCGAGCTTTTTAAGTCATTAAAAATACTTTCATCTTTTATATCAGAATTATAAAAATAAAGATCATCTATAGGTATTTTTTCTTTCAAATAATTTTGCATCGGAGTAACATTCTTTGAATAAATTTCAAATGCAAGATCACATGACTCTATAAATCTATCAGCATGAGATGAGCTCATGATTTTTTTATCCCTATAATATTTATAATTTCCATTGATTTTTTTATCAAAGGCAACATATCTTGAGGATTTTTCTAAAAAGGAAAAACCAACCCTATGGTCTTCTAATTTTTGAGCAGATATATTGGAAATCCATTCTAAAGCACATTGTACAATTCCAAGTTCAGCAACAGAATCATCACCATAGTCCAATAAAACTTTGTTATAGAAATCTAATCCTCTGTTTGGATTGGGTAAGAATTCATCTATAAAAACTCGTCGCATTGTTTTATCGGTTCTAGAATACCTGGACATCAATGCACCACGATCAATTTGACTTGGAGTAATAATTACAAATACTGCTTTATCAGAATTGGAAAAATGTGATTGCAGCTTCAATCTTTCATCCGGATTAAAGTTTTCCTGTGATTTATTCTCCACGAGCTTTCCATCTTTTAGCAAACAATAGTTTTTAAATATTTTTATTATATCGGTATTAGTTAAACAATTATAATGAGTTAATTAATTTTTTTTCACACTGAAGGCATTATACTAATATAGGAATGGATATCCATGAGCGAATTGAAGCTCGAATTTGTAGGCAAAAAAGCTAAAGACATGTATGGAACATACATTGGTAAAGTTATAGGTATAGTAACAGATGTGGATGGATCTATAGAATCAGTTAGTGTTGATTGCGGTTCTGCTGGTATAAAAAATTTACCATATGAACAGCTTTTAGTTCAAGGAGACTATGTTATTTTTATTCCAAAGTGGAGACTTGATGCCCAAAAGCTATTACGTGAAAAATCCATGGCTCTAAAAAGAATAAAAGCATTACAAGAAATTGTCTCCGAAAATGACAATATGAAAGATGATGCTGAATTGGCTTATTTAAAGTACGAGAAAAGGCTGGATAAATTAAATGAAAATACTACAGAGATAGTCGAAAGGCTGCATCAACGTATATCAGAATTAGACATAGAGTCAAAAAGAATTAAAGCGGTTTTGTTTGATGCAAAATTACAGTATAAAAGCAATGAGATAACAGAGGAGATATATCAACAGATCGGCTTAAATACAAACGATCTATTAGATCATATAAATCTAGAAAAAACCGAAATCAAGAATATAATGAATAGATTCACTCAACAAACTTTGGAAAATACAGTTACTTCTGCCCCATCTACTGCGGAGGCTTCTTTATCATCTAACGAAACACAAGAAACAACAACATTGAACAACCATCAAGGTGAAAACAATGAAGTATTATTGGATAATAATCAGATTACAACTACAACCACTACACATTACGCTGATACAACAAATAACGGTGAAAGTCAAGGTCAAATACGACAAGAAGAAGAAGAAGAAATTGAAGTGAAAAAAGAAATTGAAGATTCGATAGAAGTAATTTCTGATGCTGCCAATAATGATCAAAACGAGCATACAGAAGTTAATCCAATGATTACATCATCAGCATCTTAACTTTTTAAACAATAAATTAATATTTTTAATATCGGATATCATCACAAATAAACCATTATAATTTAGATGCGACGTAATACTAATTAATAAAACTATTTTAAAAAATTAAACAGAATATTATTCTTGTTTTTGAGGGTTTAATAATTCACCAATTTCATTATGCATTTTCAAAAAGTTTAGACCCTTTTCTGTTGTTTTGTATGTTTGTGAACCTTCAATATATTCAATTAAATTGTTTTCAATTAATACTGACAAATATTCACGCAATTGTGCATAACTTAAAAAGGCTTTATACATTATTTTTGTTTTTGTTGCTCCGCCATTTGCAGCATCAAGAATCATTGCTACTATTTCCGTCCTACTTCTATATTTCATACATAATTTCTTGCTTATTGTTTATTTTAATTTATTGTTACAATCTTATATAAGATTGTTATGTAAAAATTTTGAAAGCATTTAAGTAAACAGCATTGTTTTGAATTTTATTGATTAACAATTTAGATTCTGAAAATAAAGTTTTCTCACTTGAAGGGAACGAAATAGAAAAAATAAAACAAGAAGTCTCTACTAATCCTGAAAAATTTTGGTCGGAATGTGCAAAAAATTTAACCTGGTTTAAACAATGGGACAAAATATTAGAATGGAATCCTCCATTTGCAAAATGGTTCCAGGGAGGAAAAATAAATGCAGCCTACAATTGTCTTGATAAACACTTGCAAACAGAAATAAAAAATAAAGCTGCTATTATCTGGGAAGGAGAAAATGGAGAATCAATAACTTTAACATACAATCAAATCTATTATAAAGTAAATCGATTAGCAAATTCTTTAAAAAGAATGGGAATAAAAAAGGGAGATCGAATTACAATTTATCTTCCGATGATACCAGAGCTTCCTATCTCAATGCTTGCGTGTGCAAGAATTGGAGCGATTCATTCTGTAATTTTTTCAGGATTTAGTTCTCAATCCATTGCTGACAGGGCAAACGACTCTCAATCTAGGCTAATTATCACAGCAGATGGAGGTTATAGAAGAGGAAAAATAATTCCATTAAAGCATATTGTAGATGAGGCAATAGAGAATATTCCTTCTATTGAAAAAGTGATTGTAGTTAAAAGAACTAATAAAGAAATCTCGATGGGAGAAAAAGATCTCTGGTTTGAAGATATAATTGAAAAAGAGTCAGCATATTGTGAATCAGAATGGATGGAGAGTACAGATCCATTGTTTATACTTTATACATCAGGAACAACAGGCAAGCCAAAGGGAGTAATACATGGTACAGGAGGATATTTAACCCATTTATATAATTCAGCTAAATGGGTTTTTAATTTTACACCAACAGACATATTTTTTTGTACGGCGGATATAGGGTGGGTTACCGGACATAGTTACGTGGTTTATGCACCGTTAATGCATGGGATAACAGAGATCATGTATGAAGGAGCACCAGATTTTCCTATTCAAGGAAGATATTGGAACATAATTCAAAAGCATGGAGTATCTATTCTATATACAACCCCAACAGCACTAAGAGCATATATGAGATATGGGGATAGTATTCCCAATTCATATAATTTATCAAGTTTACGTTTGTTAGGGACAGTTGGAGAGCCTATAAATCCAGAAGTTTGGATATGGTATTTTAACACCATAGGAAAACGAAGATGTCCCATTATCGATACTTGGTGGCAAACTGAAACTGGTGGAATAATGATAAGCATGTGCACCGGAATAGAAAAAATAAAAATGAAACCTGGTTCTGCAAGCTATCCGTTACCGGGAATTGAGATAGAAATAGTAGACGAAATGGGAGAAAAGATTGAAAATGGGAGAAAAGGATTTCTAACTATTAAAAAACCATGGCCAGGAATGTTAATATCATTATGGAATGATGATAATAGATATAGAAAAACTTATTGGGAAAAAGTTCCAAATAGTTATTTCGCAGGAGATTTTGCTTTTAAAGATAACGATAACTACGTATGGATATTAGGGAGATCAGATGATATTCTGAAAGTAGCAGGACACAGATTGGGTACTATAGAATTAGAAAGTGCATTTATATCTCACAAGACTGTAGGGGAGGCAGCTGTAACTAGTAAATATGATGAGATAAAAGGAGAATCAATTACAGCATTTCTAGTACTCAAATCAGGGATCGGCTATTATGAACAACTAGATAAAGAAATAAATGAACATATAAGAAATACGGTAGGTCCTATTGCTATTGCAGAAAAGATCTATTTTGTTAACAAGCTTCCAAAAACTCGAAGTGGTAAAATAATGCGAAGGCTTTTAAAATCAATTGTTAATAAAGAAACCATAGGAGACATAACAACTCTAGAAGATGAGGCATCGATAGAGGAAATAATTCATGAAATGGATGAAATAAACAAATATTTAAAACAGTAAAGATTGCATTTTTTCCATTTCATTTATTATTATTATTATTATTTCTATTGAAATTTAAAGTAGTTCTAACCTAGAATTATCTGTTATGTTATTACGTTGAATGAATCCTGAAGACGCAGCAAAAATAAATTTTGCAGGACTAATGTTTTTATATGAACAAGAAGACTGATCTAAAATGTTAGTACAAGGCTGTGCATTTTTTACTGCATAAACAACATGTCCCAGCTGATCGAACCATAGTAAATCTAATGGATATCTAATATTTATTAACCACATAGAGTATAAATCAGGTTTGTCATAGATCAATAGCATTCCAGAATTAGGGTTTAACTTTTCATCCCTGAACATTAACCATCTTTGCCTGTCTATATTCGAATCAGCTACCTCGACCTTTATAATTTTATTATCAATTTTTATTGTTCTTGTTGGAAAGATATTCCCATTCTTAATATCGGATGGAAAAAAAATTATTCCTAATACACCTATTATTACAGAACAAATGATAACAGGAATTAAGAGAGTTGTTTTTTTTACCATATTTTAATTATAAATAAAGATACATACCTATTATAATAAATATTATCAAAATGAAAATGAAAAGTTATAAAGATAGGCAAATGTATTATTTTTGGGATTCTCCACAAGCCGGGCAGAGTTTAGATAATTTAGACATCTTTGAACCGCACTCAATACAATATCTATTTTCATTTTTATCCATTTCAATAGTAATATTAGATATATCTAATATATTATTTACATTTTAATTTAAAATTAATTATTATTAAAATCCAGATAAGTTTGCCTTATATATTGATCGATAACCATTACCGATAGATCACTAAATTTTTTATTTTCCAAAGAATCTAACTTTCCCTTATAAATGGTTTCTTTTTTATCATCGGTTAAATTTTCAAATACCCATACATCAATCTTTGAAGTATCTATATCTTTTTCTTTTAAAAATAATGATATTTCAGAAGGCATAAAACTTTTAGATGGATTGGAAGGCCATGGCCGTGGAACTAGGATCACACTCTTTTTATCTGCCACGGACTTTACTAGATCTAATTTTTTTTCTTCAATATCATCAGTTACATGAAATGTTATAATTGCTGCTTTGTCCAGAGGTATCATAGATTTTGCAGAAGCAATTTGTATAGAGCTAATTCCAGGGATTAATTCAACGTTACTGTCTCCGAACAGTTGCAATAATCTATCAACTACTTCTGATTCTGAGAAGTTTACATCTCCTGTAAATGGTACAATACATTGATCTCCATCTTTCATTAAATCATTAAATATATGTTGATATACTTCTTCTTGATTTCTCATTGGTACTTCAAAAACTTGCTGTCTGGATCTATCAATAAGATGCGAAATTGTGGATAATGTATATCTGTATCCTACAACATAATTAGATTTTTCAATTACTTCTTTAGAATATTCAGTAATATATTTTCTTGAACCTGGACCTACGCCTATAACAAATAACTTTTTTTTGGTCAAATCCAAATTAATTAGAAATTAGAATCTATATTTATTCTAGGTAGTAGTAGTAGATTGCATAAGAAATCTATGAATGTAATAGGTTTTATAATATCTATAACAATAAAAAAATAAATGGATGAATGATGAAGGGCTTAGCCTTCTTCCCAACCTTTTGTAAATATGGCGTGTTTCTTTAATGGAATTGGTTGTCCTGGAGTATATTCCATTGGTCTCATCCAGAAAATTGCTTTTGTTGGACAAACACCAATACAGGCACCATCAGATATGCATCTTTCTGGATAAAAGACAAATGCTTTACCTCTTTTCCAGCCTTCGACTGGTTTTACTCTTAGTACATCAGGACCAAGAGCTGTACAAATCTCTACACATAAAGCACATCCTATACAATGTTGTTCACTAATATCTGGAAGTATTGCAACTGGCATCTAATTCACTAGAGGTAATTTTTCATTAAAACTATTTAAACACTACGTTATTTTATATCATTGTTATAAAATATCATAATATTCTTTTTGGAATATGTACTATCATATTCCATTCTATCAATGCACCAATAAATAACATAATGCAAACCAGACCAATTTCCACAAATAAATATAATACAGATTTTTTGGATATTCTTTTTTTTAATATTTCATAAAAAAAAATACCGCCTCTAGAAATAGCTAAACCATATGATATTAACTCTAAAATTCCAAAAGGGGTTAGGAAAATTATTAAAGGATTAGGATAGCTCATATGAGATATATTTACTATTGAATTAAAAATTAAACCTGTTGAAAATGCAGAAAAGCTTCCAATAACAATACCCAAAATAGGAATAAACATAACTAAAGCTATTTTAAAATTATTAAAAAAGATACCCCATTGGTTGGTACCTTTGACTTGGTTAATAAAATTCTTTGATAATTCTTTAGAAATAGATTCATCTATTTTAACTAGATATCCAAATTGAAAAAGACCCAGAAAAGACAGCATAGCAATAAATAAAAACAATACTCTATGCTTAAATGTAAGCAACATTATACATAATAATTTTTTTAGATATAAAAATTTGTCATTATAAAGATTTAAAAAATATCCTTCTTTTTAAAAGTATAAGTGGATAGTGACGGTTAATAATAAATTATCCAAAATAATCTCATTTGTAACTAGTAAGGGTTTTCAGATTCATCCTGAAGCATTAATATTAATAGAAAAAATACAAGATAATCATTTTCAAATCATAGAAGATATACTTTCGGATAAAAAAAATGAAAAGGAAAAATCGATGGTAATAAGGACAGATGATATCAAACGTTATGTAAAATTTTCATCGTATGGTAGAACCACTGGAGAAGGTAATAATTACCAATTAATTGTTTCTGAAACAAATGTATCATCATTAACAACAGCAACAACAGCAACAACAAAATTCGATGATACAGTGTCTAAGAAAAATGAAAAGGTAATAATAGAGGAGGAAGACTATTTTTTTGGATACACAAAAGGCAGATTCAACAGATCTAAAGAAAAAACAGAAGATAATATTAAAATTATTTATGATACAAGCGATAAGGTAAATAGTGCTGAAGGGGTAGAAGGATATACATCACTATTTAGAAGCCGGTATGAAAAATCATTAAGAATACTTTCTTTAAGACAGGATAGTAAGAGGGTAAAGAAAATTGAAGTTATTAAACAGTTGTTTAATCAATCAAAAATAAACCCTAATTCTCTTTCTAGAGAGGAAACCAATAACTCGGTATTCATTGCTGCAGGATTAGTAATGAAGAAAGATATAAAAAATAATAACTATGATATAACTATCGATGATTATTCTGGGTTATTAACCGCTACAACTTATGACGATGAAATAAAAAAACAGATTTCTATGTTAACTATGGATCAGATGGTAATGATTGAATTTGAAAATAACTCAAATAGAAGAAAAAATACAATAAAAAATCTATTTTCTTTAGATATTCCAGATAGGATTCCTAGTAGATCAAAATCTGAAGTATTTAGTATTTTAATATCTGATTTGCATATTGGTAGTAAATTTTTTATGGAAAAAGAATTTCAAAGTTTTTTAGAATGGCTCAATGGAAGCGATAAAGATAATAGAGATATTATTTCTAAAATAAAGTATATCTGCATATGTGGTGATCTTATTGATGGAATAGGAATATTTCCAAATCAAGACAGAGAATTATTAGAAAAGGACTCTTATTCTCAGATGGATCATGCAATAAAAATTTTATCAAAAATACCAAGACATATGAAGGTATTCCTAATTCCAGGTAATCATGATTTAGGAAGAAGAGCATTGCCTCAGCCTGCTATACCAAAAAAATATGCAGAAAAGTTATATTCATTAGCTAATGTTACTATGCTTGGAAATCCTTGTATGCTAAGTATGGAGGATATAAAAATATTAATGTTTCATGGTCAGAGTTTAGACGATATAATCGCATCAATTCCAGGTCTTAGTTATTCCAAACCAGCAGAAGCTATGAAAATTCTGCTAAAATCAAGGCATTTATCACCAATTTATGGTCAAAGAACACCCATCGCTCCAGAAAAAGAAGATTTGATGGTGATAGAAGAAGTCCCAGACATTTTACACTCAGGGCATGTTCATGTAATAGATGTTGACAGCTACAAAGGTACACTACTTGTAAATTCTGGAGCTTGGCAATCCCAAACACCATTTCAACAGACAATGGGTATAACACCTACTCCTGGCATAGCAATAGCAATAAATCTTTCCACTTTAAAACCCTATAAAATAGATTTTAATAATTAAGGAATAAATTAAATAAAATCTAGAAGAGTAGGCTGGTTTTCCTTTGATTTAAAAATGTAATTTAATTCAACAATGAGCGATTCAATTCTGCTTTTTAAATATCCTGTAACCTTAAAATTATTACATAGATCTTCAGCTAAGACAATATATTTTTCAACAGAACCTCGAGTTACTGTTTGCAGGAGGGTATTTTCACATCCAACACATTTACCCAATAGAGGCATTCTTCGATATTTTTCACCACATTTATTACATCTAAAAGACTGTGATGAATATGAACGCATATTACCCATGATATCAGGTATAATATGTGTAGTTAATACCATTGACATAACTTCATCTGTATCTACACAATTTATTAAATTGGCTGTAGAAATCTGCATTTGTAATTTTTCTTTCATGGTATTAAGAGTGGAATATGCACTACGATTGATATTTGAAATAAGAACATTACTGTGATGAGTAAATCCATAATCATAAAATTGTTTATCTTCACCTATTCTATTTTTTAATATTTCGATTAAATTTGAAGTATCAGATGCTTTAACCCCCTGCCATGTATATTTGTAAAACTCCAGTGGGTATTGCTTATCTATATCAACATTGTGTGCCTGTCTTTGTACCTCATGTGGTAATACAATAGGTTGAATAAGCAAAGGAGCATCCATTAATCCACCAATTTTATCAGGTAAAAAAGAATATGAAAAATTTAAAAATGCATCAGCTAACAACATAATAGAGTCAGCATCACCATCACAATCTCTTCGTTTAGCTGAATGCCAAATAGGAGATCCCAAACATACCTGTGATTCGGTAAACCCGATAATCCGTCCTATAATACCAACAGATGTATGAGGAGCTAATCCAACTATTAAATGCCCTACCAAATCATCAATAGAATAAGCATTATAAATAGGAGATAAATTATAAACTGTTACCAATTCTTCATCTATAAATTTAGCAGTTTTTAATAGATGTTTTGCAGATTCTAATGGGATTATAACATCTTGGTTAAACAACTCTATGACCTGCTCATTAGAAGTTAATTTATTATTTTGATGATCTTGTATATATCCTAGCTGATGTAATTTAGCAATGGGTATATTGATAAAAGAAGGTAAGAAATGTGTAAGGGGCTCGTTTGTAGCATCGAATCTAATTGTGCCGTCCTTAAATACAGATAATCCATATTTTTTCCTGAGAATGCCTTTTTCAATTGGTTCAGCTTCTTTATCTCTACCCATTAATGATTTTACCCCTTTTAATGGAGAGGTTACTTTATGTCCCATCTTTGTTTCGGCTTTTCCGAGAATAAAATTAAGAGGAAATTGAATTGGAGAAAATGTTTTGAATTC
>JBQCGN010000273.1:0-3418 GCA_051955655.1 Candidatus Nitrosocosmicus sp.
CTATTTGCAGGCAAAGAAAAATAGTGCAGCCTCAAGCCCAGGGGGAAAGATGACAAAGCAAGTGATGCAGGTTTCTACGTATTATAATTCAAATGGGTCTTTTAACCATTTTGACCCTGATACAAATGATTATGCATATTATATGCATCCATCACTTGGTGTTTACAAAAAATTGAATGTTTCAAATTCAACGCTATTACGAATTGCAGGAACTTCTTATGGTGAATCGTGGAATATTGCCGGGGCTATTTTAGCTATTCCTTTTGTTGTTTTTCATAAGTACAGAGAACAAATTCGACAAGGATATAGTTGCTTTAGAAATGTAACCTGGAAAATTGACAACACATTATGCGATATGCGAAACGCTAATGCAGCCACAGATCAGGCGTATTATGACGACAACCCGGGGTTTAAAGCTTTCATGGACGCAGTACCATCTACTCGTATCCCCAATATGGTGTCGGCAGTATTTGCGACTATTCGGGCATGTTTGTACGATACGCACAATTTTGTTGACAGTAGCGTTCCAATATATCCAGGTGATATAGATTTCTCGCATGGCGGACTAGGGTGGGATGGTAATGACTTTCATTTATCCTCAAGAAAGGCATACAAAACAAGATATAAAGCTGGGTTTAAGTGGAATTCGTCAGATGGAGTCCATTCTGATGATATTTGGGGAATGACAAATTATGAGAATCCAGCTATTTATAAATTAGTACACACAAGAAACCCTAAAACAAAGTTGGCAGATATGAAAGCAATATTCAATCCACCTTCAGGTACTGCCCAAAAGTTCTGGTATGAATCTGCTGGCGGTTTTCTTTCAGGTGGCAATGGAACAATTATTTATAAGGCAGAAGCAAACTTTGAAGTGTTGTATAATAATGGCAAAATTATAGGATCAGGAAATGCTACGCATGGAAGAAATGCGCATGGCGGATTGGCAAGTTCCTATAATAATTATATTGAACCTGGTACCATTAAATAGTATATGAATAAAAACAGCTTTTTTTTCGTTTTGGCTATATTACTGCACTTTACTGCAGTTGCGCAGAATATTTCAGATGTTCGTGATTCAATTCTTAGAAGTATATCTGAGGAAAAAATTGAAAAAATTAATTGTAAGGTTACTGTATTAAATGTGTTTGATTTTATTAACACCGTTTCTGTCAAACTGTGGAATAAAGATTCATTGGTTTTTATTATGCATTCACCATCGGACTATGATAGAGAAAATCTAAAACTGACAGACGAACGAATAAAAAAATATAATGACCGGGTAAAAAGATATTTTGGGCTAAATGACAGCGATCAAAAAAAGCTAAACAAATACTTAACTGGCACGAGGTTGAAAAAAAGCGCAATAGAATTTAAAAATAATGGGTATATATACGATGGAAAATTTTTTATTGCTGAGCCGCATAAAATTAGACTATCCAGTGACCCTGCTACAGCTCTGACAAATAATATTGATAACGCTTTTTATTATAAAGTTGGTAATTACTACTACTTATTTATAATCTACTACAATTATTTATCAACAGGCTCTGGGGCTGATTTTGGAGTAGCATATCTATATATTTTCGAAAAAAGAAAGTTCATCTCAAATTATGTTTTCCCGATTGATTTATCACTTACAAATTCGATTAGCTTTTATGGTAATGATAATAATCCGGGGTTTTTATTATTGGACAACAATGCGTTTAACGATGATGACTACAATGTAATATGTTCAAAATATAGCGTTTATCAAATAAAAAAAACAAACGTATACAGATCCCTGTTTAGTGCAACTGGTTCAGATACCCTTAAAATCTGTATTGATCATTTAGGAAAGATAATTTTTACTAATATAAACCACTAACTATGAAACCAAACCTTTTATATACACTAATAGGAGGTATTGACGGGATGTTTGCCCCCTTGTATAAAGGAAGTACATCAGATGATGATAGAAACATTTTTTTTGCAAAGCTGGGTTGGGATTTTTCCTTAATTCCTAATTTCCCGATAAGTCTTCTTGTAAGCAGTCTTGCAACCTTTGAAACAGCAGAATCAAATCTAACTGACTACCTGGTCGACTTACCCGAAAGCTTTACAGATATTGTTGCACTTCTGAGTACCATTAAAAATCAATTCGATTCTTTTAATGGAATTGCTACCTCTATAAACAGTAGTACAGCAATAAATGCTGACGTTAAAACAGAGTTTAATACATTATCAGGTGAATTGTTTGATTTCTTACTAGCTCTTCATTTGGAAAGGACATCGCCTACAATTAATGCCTTGCTCGAAATTGTTGGGGTAATAACGAGAACTGTAAAGCCAAATAAATATGACTCATCCAGTAATTTAATAAGAAATAGTTATGAAACCCGCTCTGTTAATTTTAGTAATTTTAAAAAATTAATACAAAATAATTTAAGTTACATTTCGTCTTTATATTTTCCGCCCTCACATGTTTTGTCTACAATAGCAGATGCTAATACTTTTTCAAACACATTATTTCCAAAAATAGATTTACTTTTTAGAGCATTGAGTTTTGAGACTTATTATGGAATAGATCCATCTTATTCCAGTATGTTTACTACGGATGAATATAACAGCGGTCAGAAACTTTTTTTAGCACGGCGGGATGATGGCACTGGAAACTACTTTGGTCTAGCTTTTAATATGAGTTCTGTTGCGGAAGGAAATCTTGGCCTGGTTGTTTCACCAATAGGTAGCTTGAATTTTACTCAATCATTCGGCATATGGGATATTGTATTTTCATCAAATACCGCTCTAACTTCAATATCAATTAAAGATAATAAAATTACATTTCCTTCATCATTTGCGGATTCGACACTGAAATTTAATATCTCGTTAAGTGATAATGTAAAAAGTGATGACCCTGATTATTCTTTTTGGAATTTAACTATTAACGATAGTATCGAGCTCAATATTAATGGACTGTCTGCTACATTTAATCTGGAAACAGATCAGGATAAAAATGTAATATACAAATTTGAGTTTAGTATAGATGACGGAAGTTTGACAATACAAAAAACTGATACAGATAATTTTATTAATAGCTTAATTCCTAATGATGGTTTGGAGGTGGATTTTAACTTTACAATTGGTTACTCAAGCACTAATGGGCTTTACATCGGTGGAGGTGCAGGATTTGAAGCAAATATCCCTATTCATCAAACTATATTAGGAGTTGATTTTTCTAATATTCTTTTATCCGCAAAGGTTTCTAATGGTGAAATTCCCATATCAATTGCTACTTCTTTTAATGTCAGTATTGGCCCTTTAAATATTAGTGTTACAAACATTGGCATACGTGGTACATTATCCTTTCCTGGATCAGGTGGCAATTTGGGAAAGATGAATTTTGATACCTCGTTCAAGCCGCCCACAGGTTTAGGCA
>JBQCGN010000274.1:0-16374 GCA_051955655.1 Candidatus Nitrosocosmicus sp.
AAAACAAATTAAATAGATGAAGAGTTGAATGATATTGGAAATCTTTTAACCTTAACCTGAAAGGTCTTCCTGCATCAATATCTCGCTTCCTATTTCTTTCTTTTTGATAGACGTTGCATTTCAGAGTAATGGTATCTTTTTGTTAAATCTTTATCGTAAATATCATCAAACACATATTGAAAGTCCGGTGAATGATTTGAAAAGCAATGTCTTTTTGGACAGCCTAGCATATTAAAGCAATGAAAGAAATTGATAATTAGCTAATAATGATCACATATCTATTTATTCTGATTATGCAAGAGATCTAATATATTATTATAACAATATTCTTTATTTTGGTTTTGGTTTATTAAATCATCTAGTCTATTAAAGCTATTGCCCTAATAGGCGAGCCAGAAAGATTCTTTAGCTTTAATGGTAAAGCAATAAATGTAAAATTATCTTTATTGATTTTTTCTAAATTTATTAAATTTTCGATTATCGGTATATTTTTAGCACAAAGAATTTTATGTGCGTTAAATTTCTTATCAAAAGCAGGATCAATGCTTGGACTATCTATTCCTACCAAGTTTATCTCCAAATCTGATAAATATTGGGCCGCAGTCTTTGACAATCCAGGATTTTTATCAAAATATTTATTGATAAATCTATTTGAAGACCAACAAGTATGTATTAGTATGGTATCCTTCTTCTTAATTTCAAATTCTTTTAGATCTTCTATATCTATGCATTCATCATCCTCTTTTTTAATTTTTAATACTCTGGCACTGTTTAAGATAATGATTTTTTCTAAAGGAATCTTTTCAACTGATATACCAAATTGATTAAAATGTATTGGTGCATCAAGATGGGTGCCTATATGAGTGCTGGTAAAAATTACTTCAGAGTTATAATCATGAGATAAATAATTTGACCATTGTAAAATCTTTAAATTAGGTGAACCAGGGAAAACTGGTGTATCCTCATCTATATTTTGTGTAAGATCCAGTATTTTCAATCAATTAAAATATCCTTTCAATCTTGTATTTAGAAATTATTATCTAATAAATTCTATTTAACATTAATTTATACCTTTAAAATTTATAGAAAATGACTTTCTGCTTTTTCTTTTTGAATTTCTAAAATTTTTATTCATATGTAGCAATAAACAGTTCAATAATAAGAAAATGATATTGGATATTATAACGATAAAGTTCTAGATAAAACTTGTAATCTTTGGATATTAACTAGAATTTAAATATATATTTCTATATACTAATTTTTATTTTTTTCTTCTTTGTCTTTCATATGCATTTCTGTTAGAATATTTATATGTTCTTTAATTACGTTATGTATATCGTTTATCATTTCATGTTGATTAATGGATATTTCTTGCAGGTGACGTTCCTGTCTTTTGTCTACGAATAATATTAACAGGCCAACAGATAGCGCTATGATGATATCCATATCCTTATCTTCTAATACGTTGGGCATATGCGTAAACCATAAAATAATTGCTACAATAACAAGTGCTGCTATCCCTATAAGAATAAATTTTATTTCATTCATTATTAATAGTATTTTTAAGATTTTTTATTATATTATTATATTGTATTGTACTGGTTATAATGCTTTTTTAGATGATCTAACTATTTGTCATTTTTTAAAATTGAAAAAGAATTGAACAGATGTGGTAATAAATAAGTATAGTAATGGAAAGAATGGTAGTTTGAACTTAACCTAGAATAAGATGCTTAAAGAAATCACATTTAAAAATGGTCTTGAGGATAAAATAACATTAGGGGATTTTAGATGGTCATAATAATACGCAAAGATTCTGCTTTTACCGATTTATTGCAAAATAACCTCAAAGCCCGATATGAGAAGAGAAGAAGGAATGTAGAGGATAGTGTTCACGTTTCGGACATATTGCCTTCTACATGTATTAGAAAACAGTATTTTAGCAGAAAAAATCCTGAAATGGATGAAATTTCCAACGAATCATTACAACATTTCTTAAGAGGAGAATCAAGTGAAGCCGCAATTACTAGTCTGGCGGATTTGGGAGTTTCACAAAAAGATTTGGAAATGGATGGTTTAATTGCACATCCTGATATAATGAATAAAGATCTTATAGTAGAGCTTAAAGATACATTGAGTAACAAAAGACTAAACATAAATGATCATCAGTTTAAATCGTACCTTAGGCAGCTTTTGTATTATCTTGTTATAACTGGTATAGAGAAAGGGATAATCTCTATAAGATATAATAATAGGGAACTCAGATGGTTAAAAACAGATTCAGAAGGTAATGATTATTTTATTAGACCTAAGAATTCTAGAGCCCCGGAAATAGAAAGCTGGTCTGTGTTTTTACCCAAAGATGATATTGCCAGAGAGTTGTTGAAGAATGAAATGATTAGAAGAAAAACTCTATTTCAAAGGTCTCTTAGAGAGAGTAATATATCCATACTCCCTAGGCTTAGAGAAGACGTACGAAGTAGTAAGTGTCCTTGGTGTAAGTTTTATGATATATGTATGGATAAAGAAAATGACGAAACATCCGATGCCAGAGAAATGGTTAAGGAAATTGATCTGCTTGATATATCTGGCTTTGTAGATTTTAAACCTTTTAATTTTTAATTTATTGTGACATTTGATTAAATATAATAGTTAGTTTGGAATTATAATTTTCTAGTTTGAACTTTCCTAATTTAATGTTTTAAATCATCTAGATAACCTTAATTGATCTTCGTAACCGATATTTATACGTTAGAATCAATAATAAAATGGTATTGATCCATTAATCTATCAAATTGATTGATGATATTGAGATACTGAAGAAAAAGAAGAGGATTCTATCTATCACTCATCAACAGGATGTTGATGGTTTATTTTGTGGATCTATTTTAAAAAATACCTTTTCAGACACTTTTGTATATCTTACAAATTATGGCTACAATAACACATTGAAGATGTCAAAAATAATTGAAGATAATGTATCAAGATCTAAAAAAAAGGGTGTTATTGTAGTAAGTGACTTGTCAGTTAATAAATTAGATGAGGTTAAACCATTAGAAAGTGCTGCATTAAAAGCAAAGGAATATGGATGGGAATTTGTTTGGCTAGATCATCATTATTGGAATGAAATTATAAAGGAAAGAATAGAATCTTTTACTACGTTAATTTTGTCAAAAGATGAAGAACAAAAATGTGCTTCGGAGCTTATTGTTGAAACTTTTAAAATAAAAAGAACTGCATGTCAAAGGATGGCTAAGTTTGCTCATGCGGCTGATTTTCGAACAAATGAATTAAGTAAATTTCCTCCATTGCCTGAATTAATTCGATATTTTTTATCCCTTCCAGATGCTTATAAAAGATTACAGACAATAGTAAATAGAGCATCCAAAGGAATATTCTGGAATGATGATTTGCAACAGATTTACGAAGTCGATTACCTTCCACGAAAAGAATCATTAATACAAAAGGCATTAGATTCCTATGTAATTCAAAATATCAATCATTATAAAGTGTTGATTGTTGATTCTCCGCAAATCTTATCTAAAAGTATTCTTGCAGAGAAAATATTTGAATTACAAAAAGACATCGACTTGATTATTTTATTTGCCTCTGATGGAAAACTGAGCATAAGAAGAAAACCCGGTTCTGAGATAAAATGCAATGTTATAGCTGAAAAATTAAATGGTGGCGGTCATAGCTATGCTGCAGCTGGATTGATAGATTCTAAAATCTATGATAAAGAGGGTAATAAGGTTAACAAGGAGGATGTAATTAAAGAATTACATAGGGTATTAATATAGTTCTTTAATCTTGCTGATCAATTTGTATTACATAATGTAATACATCAATGATATTTATTAAATATCATTTAACTCTAACTATGTCTATGAAATTGAATAAGAGGATAATATTTGGAATATTGTATTCTTTATCTTTAACATTAATTATAGTATTTTTCTTAATCTATAATGTGATAAAATTTGATTTGATATCTGCAACTATAATTACGTTCATTTTTACTTCCTTTATTTTTGTTTGGATATTTATTTTAAATTCAAAAAGTAGTGGTGAGCTCACTTGATTGTATCTTATTGGAAAGTGCTGATTAATAAAAAAATTGATATGTGAATTGTAATGGTCTCATTAAATTTTTGTGATATGTTCAAATGAAAAAAACAAAAAAATTCCACATTATGTGAAATGAATTATTATAAATGATATTCTTTTTTGAATTATATGTCAGTATTAGTCTAGAATGGTCTTGTATTTTTATTATCATTTCATAAAAATACTTTCAGACGACTTACATTGTTTTCTTGACTATTAAATGAAGGGTGCCATTTCTTCTATATGTATCGCCAATAATATTAAATGTATTTCCCTTTTTTAACAATGATTTTGGACCGACATAATCAAAGTAATCTAATGATGCATACCATTTTTCATTAATAATCACGATTGCCTTTCCAAAGAGTATTTTTTCTATAAAGATGGAATATTTTCTACCTGGTATAAATTTAATAGAATCAATTAAGGAGATCGTTTTTCTATTCAACCATACTATTCTTTTTAATTTTTCTAAGTTTTTTATTGCTTTTTCTATAGTGGCAGAATCTAATTTTATTGTTTCCTTTAAATAATCCAATTCTAATCCTTCTTTTCCTGATTTTGAAATTAAATCATAAATTTGTCTTTGAGCTTTTTCAATTGATCTCCTGTTATCTAAAGATAAAGATATATCATACAAATGTTCCAGATCGTTTGTAGAATAATAAGATTGATCGTTTGTATATTTTTTTTTATAAGATAGCTTTTTTACCAAATGTCTGATTCTTTTGCTCGAATTAGAATATATTGAATCCGCTATTGGATTAAAGCTTTCTTTGATCTCTTTTTCTGTACGTTTGCTAAAGGCACTTGCATTTTCCAATTCCTTTATTTCTGTCAGTTTCATTATGTCGGGGATATCAAAAGATCTTTTTTCATATCGACTCAGAGTAAGATTTGTGTCTTTTAAACTGTTTTTCATCTTTAAGATTTTCTTTTGAACGATCTCCAAATATTTTGAATCGATAGAATTATTTGCAACTAAAACAATTACTTTTCCATCCGAAAATCTACCTGTTCTCCCTTTCCTTTGAATAAACCTAATTTCGCTAGGAACTGGTTCATAAAATATTACAAGGTCTACATTAGGAATATCTAAACCTTCTTCTGCAACAGATGTAGCAACCAAAACAGGGAACATTCCTGTTTTAAATTCTTCAATTATTGATATTTGTTTTTCCTGATCGAGTCCTTTCTTGTCCTTTTTATTTGATTGGCCATAGAAACCTTTGCATGGAATATGATGTTTGTTTAAGATGCTAGTAATTACGTCAAGAGTATCTCTATATTGAGAAAAAATTAAGATCTTCCTTTTAATCGAACCAGAATCATTAAAATCATAGTTATATCTGTTATTCTGTTTGCCTACCCAATCCCCTGTTTTTATATCCAAAGACGCAGTTTCAGAATCTAAATTGATATTTTCATTTGATGATAAAAGGAATTCTTTAACAATTATGATAAGATTTGGAATCTTTGGGTAGTTCAATATTTTATCATCATTTAGTAATTCTATGACTTTTTGAATGAGCGGTTCGGATAATAATTCTTGATATGTTTTGCTTAGATTATTTTCTTGAAATTTATTAAAAAATTTCTTTAAAGAAAATCCTCCTTGGGATTCTATCAAATCGCGACAGTATAGTAATATCAATGACATGGATTGATATTTCAATGCTGCATATAAAAAAAAATTTTTATTATCTGATTTAGTTATCTGATCTTTAAGATGTTTTCCAAGCTCTAGTAAATCCTTTTTATAAACATTTTCGACTTTTTTCTTTTTAATGAAATTATTATCAATTAACCATTCTATTTTATTTTGTATTAAATACTTTAGATTTTCTGAAATTTGTATATGCAAATTATCTAGATCAAAACGTTTGTGTTTTACCTCTATGTTAAATACATAAGGTAATACATCTTCATCTTTTTCAGATTTTACAATAGTTTGTTCTATGAAAAGATTAGAGCATATTTGTTGGATTTTTTCTTTATTAGATCCTGGGCTTGCTGATAATGCAAGAACCATTGGAACTTTGCTTTTATCTGTATTATTATAAAATTTTTTTGCGATCGATGCATAACTATAATCCTTAACCGCTCGATGAGCTTCATCAAAAACTATTAAAGAAAAGGCATCTCTTTTTAAAATATTACTTTCAAGATCGTTTCTTACAATCTCCGGCGTAGCAAAATATACTCTAATAGATCTGGAATTCCAAATTGATTTACGGATATCGGGAGATATTTTTCCGGTCAAACCAAAACATATATTCTCGAGAATAGTAAATCTTTTAAATAGTTCAAGATGCTGGTGAACAAGAGGGCGAGTCGGGGCAAGTATTAATATCTTTGAGCTTCTCCAATTATATAATATATCAATACCGGTTAATAACGCATTAACAGTTTTTCCTAATGAGGTTGGGACAACAATCAAAGAGTTTTTATACAATGATTTTTGTAATATTGAATTTTGATAATCTCTATATAATAGAGAACGTTCTTTCAATAATGGATGATTAAAGTATTTCTTATCCAAAACTAGAGAATGAGATTATGTGCAAACTAAAGAATCTTAAATTTCAAACACATCAGATGATTCATTTTTTGAATATGCTTTTCTTTCAGGATTAACTTCGTCTATAGATTTGGCTAATTGTAAAACCTTTGAATTATTAATTAATTCCAATATCGAATTTAGCTCTTCAGAAGATTTAATGACTATGCCTCTTTTCTTTGATGGTACTCCATTTGCATTTAATGGATTTATTTCTATAGCAAGTGAAGCAGGTCTCCCACGATATTCTGGAAGTTTAAACAAGAAAATACCTGAGATATTAGTTGGCTTTCTTTCCCAATCTTTGCCCTCTTCTAAAAATTGACCTAATCTTTCCCCGCTAGACATTTTTTTTATTGTTAGATATTTACATTTTCACTATTATAATTTTATCTAAAATCCAATTGTCGTTTTAAAATAGATTAAATAAAATATATCCAATAAGTTATTTGTTATATCATACAATTTGTCTGTCGAATTAAAATATGATAAAGGGACAATATTTGCCGATCCAAACGTTGTATTGCCTTTCTCAATTTATGATTCCAGAATACAAAAAAATCGAGCATTAGGAAAATATTATACTGATATAACTGACTTTTTGGACAAAAATAAAATAAATTATGTTGATAAAGTTAAGGATTATGGTGATATTTCACTCTGCAATTATATAGTTGATATAGATTTCTTAAGAGATTATCAAAAAGAAGCAATTGAAAGCTGGATTAGGCATAATAAAAGAGGGTGTATTGTTTTACCTACCGGGGCAGGTAAAACAATAATTGCATTAAAAGCAATAATCGTGGCAAATTCATCTACCTTGATTATAGTACCTACAATAAATCTTATGGAACAGTGGTATGGGGCTATAAAAAATATTTTAAAAGATAGCACTTTGATAGGAATGTTAGGTGGAGGATATGAAGAAATAAAAATGATCACAATAACGACATATGATTCTGCATATTTAAAATCCTCTTATTTAGGCAATAAATTTAAATTTCTAATCTTTGATGAAGTTCATCATTTAGCTTCAGAAAAGTATTGTATGATAGGGGAGCAATTTATTTCTCCTTATCGGTTAGGTTTAACCGCTACAATAGAACGAGAAGATAAAAGACATATTCTCCTATTTCAATTGATAGGTGATATAATATATAAAAAAGATTTTTATGAATTGGCCGACAAAAATTATTTATCCAATTTTGTATTAAAAAAGAGAACTATAAATATGCTACCTGATGAGGTAACTCAGTATAATAATAAAATTTTGGAATATAAAAAATTATTAAAGTCTTGTGGTATTTTTTATCCGATCAAATTAGAAAAATTAGTTATTCTATCTGCTAATAACACCCAATTAAGGAAAGCATTGTTACTAAGAAATGAGGCTCTGGAAATAGCATTAAATAGTAGAGCCAAAATTTTGGAATTAGAAAAAATATTAAAAGAAATTGATTTGGAAAGAAAAAAGATAATAATTTTTACGATTCATACAAAGTTAGCATATGACATTTCAAACAGATTTCTAATTCCTGTAATAACTCATAGAACAAAAAATGATGAAAGAAATGAAATATTAGAAGGTTTTAGAAAAGGTTTTTATAAAACATTGGTAACGACAAAAGTTTTGGATGAAGGAACGGATGTACAAGATGTGAATATGGGAATAATACTTAGTGGCACTGGAAGCAAAAGAGAGTTTATACAAAGATTAGGAAGATTATTAAGACCAAAGAATATTAAAGAAGATGTAGCTGAGCTTGTCGAAATTATTTCGTCTAATACAAGTGAAACATATACCAGTAATAAAAGAAATACTGGAATTAAAAGAAGAGTTAAATGATGTTTAGAATCTTTTTTTTGATATACTCTGATGCAAAGTTAATCTAACCTGTTCACTATTAAATGCATTTTAAAATAAAATGTTATCCTCTGAACTACTAAGATATAAAATAGATTATAAGAATAATATTATCTATCCCTTGTTGTGCAATATAGATGATGATGCCATCGAATATCAAATATCTAATAGAATTATAGAAATCTTCAATGAATGTTATCTAAAAAATTACAATAAAGATAAATTAAATAATATGATAAAGTTATTGGAATCTTCTTATAAAGACTATAAGCTAGTAAGAGGTCTTGCCCATCTGGTGGAAAAAAAATGTATATTTAAATCATTATACAATCAGCATGATACTGAAAATTATACTGGTATTAGATCAAAAAATAACAATATAATATTGAACTCGATTGAAATTAGGAGAATAGTTTTTCAGGAGTCTGCTAAAAATAATATTGCCCTTACTAAGGAAAAAAGATTTAATGTCTTGAGGAAAATATCTGACAGATTAAATATGGATGTTGAAACTGTAGAACAATTGATGTGGTCAGATTTGGAAGAAAATACAGTAATATCAGATTTTTATCCCATTGATCCTAAATCTTTACTGTTTTCATATAATATTTCTTTAATCCAGACTTTACTTTTTAATTGTATTAGGATGGAAATTAGGCTAAGTTCATTTAAAAGTGTAGGCTTATTGTGGAAATCACTTTTAAGAAATATAAAGAGGATGGGCCTGATGTATTGGCTTGAGATAGATTTTCAAAAATCAATTAAAGAAAATAAGAAGGACATAATATGTATAATTGAAGGCCCTTTAAATATACTTAAACTTACCGAGAAATATGGAGTTTCTATGGCAAAACTAGTTCCATTGGTTATTAACACAGTTGATTGGAATATAAAAGCAGAAATTCTACGAACCACAAGCAATGGAAATAATGTAATTTATAATTTTGAAATTTCAGAAGGATCTCACGAAAATATGATTTCTAACAAAAAATTAGAAGAAGTCCGCAAAAATCTGCAGAATTCAATAGATTATAGAAAAAAAATGAATGGAAAAGATGAAAACGGAAATATAAATAAATTGCTGAGTAAAGAGGAAACTGATTGTAAATTTTATACTGATGGTAATAATTTAGTATCATATGATAGTAATATAGAAAAAAAATTTGCCCAAAAATTTAGCTTATTTAATACAGGATGGACGATAGAGAGGGAGCCTGAACCGTTAATAACAAAGTTTAAAACTGCATTTATTTTGGATTTTATCTTATCTAAATATCAGGCTAAGGTACTGGTTGAAATAATTGGATTTTGGACCGATGAGTATTTGGAAAGAAAGCTCCAAAAAATAGTACATGCTATAGAAAATTATGAAAACGATGATTTTTATATGATATTAATAATTAATTTTGAAAATCTTGTAATGCTTGAATCCAATAGAAAATATTCCTTTTCAAAGATACAACACAAAAACAATATTTTAACAATTTCCTATAAGAATGAAAATATCTCATTTAAGGAAATAATACCTTTCTTGAAAAAAATAGAAACCAAATATATAAATCAAAATTTTGGAAATGATGTATATAAAAACAAAGTAAATAGGGAAATTGACAATATTTTAAATTCTTTTGCATCTGCTTCCGGTTACAACAGCATTTCTTTGGAAGATGTAAATAAATCTATATTATTAAGCCAGAAGAATTTAGATGCTCATTTTAATTTATTGGATATACTAGAAAACAATCAAGAAATAAAGATGTTGTTTATGAAAAAAGTAAAAGAACATAAACTCGTTTTAATAACTGATTTGATATTTAAAGAAACTTTTATACGCGAAGTTTATGATGAATTAAATAATAGAAAGATAGATAATTTAAAAGAAGCCTGTAATTTTTTCTTAACTAAAAAAATTATTGACCGCATACACATCGATCTATTGACGCATTTAGGTTTCAGTATCCATTGGAATGGATTCAATTATTCTGAATCCAAAATTAGTTTGAATACTTGATTTTATAAGAAAACAGTTTTAAAATAAGTAATACCTATTATATTTATAGTAGATGATGGATAAAAAAGATTTACGATTATCGGGAGAAACAAAAACAAAAGAAAATACATGGGATAAGCAAAGGTATAATGAAAAAAAAGATAAATGGTTAAGGAACATTAAAGAAAATTGGAGAAATGTCCATTGTATTTGTGGAAGTGATTTTTACTTTAATGGGGATATTGATAAACTATTTGAATGGGAAAACATTCATCTACGACATTTTGCCGCAGATTCTGATAATCATTCAATAATTTCTTTCTATCCAACTGATATGATAATTTATTATCATTCAAAATCTGGCTATGTAATCGAAAGAAGGAAGCATAAAAGTCACGAGATAAATGAAATTAATCAAAGTTTATCTCATGGTAGTATAACTCTTACAGGCGTATAATTTAAAAAGTATTGGAAAGATGTATTGAGCCTAAAAAAAGCAGATATTGTTATTATTGGGGCGGGAATCTTAGGGACAACATTATCTTATATAATTTCATCCTTATCGAATGCAAAAATTATTTTGATTGAACAGGAAAACATTGTTGGATTTCATGCCAGTTCTAGAAATACTGGAAAAGTTCATGCCCCATTTATATACAATCCCGAAAAAAAGAAAGTTTTAGCAAAAGCCGCTTTATATGGATATAAATTTTGTAACGATTATTGCAAGCTTAAAAATATTGATTTCAAAGAAGATGGAGTAATTGAAGTGGCAATAGATGAGAAAGGTACTAAAACAATTTTTAAACATTTAGAGTGGGGATTAAACAATGGATTAGAAAAAAAAGATCTTCGAATATTGGAAAAAAAGGATATTGAAAAAATTGAACCAAATATACGATGCAATGTAGCAATTTTATGTAATAAGGATGGATCTGTTGATTATGGTAAAATAACTAGATCTTTGGCTTTAGATTGTATTAAAAATGATGTAGATCTAATAATGAATTCCAAAGTTACTGGAATCATTTCTGATCCCAAATCGAGCAACCAAATTTCTCTAAAATATAGGCAATATCCATACAATAATATCGAAAGTGAAATTAAATGTGACTTTTTGATTAATGCCGCGGGGGGAAGTGCATTAGATCTGGTTAATAAAATTTATTCTTCTATAGGCTATAATAACCTTTATTTCCGTGGGGAATATTGGATTGCGCCTTCAAAGTACAGGTATTTGACTAAACATAGTGTTTATTCAGTACCAGAATTTCATCAATTTCCATTTTTGGATCCGCATTGGATCATAAAATCAAATGGTAACAGGGAAATTGGACCTAATGCTTGTCCTGTATTTTCGCAATTTGGATATGATCTCAAAACAAACCTGAAAGAATTCTTTCCAAGATTATTTGAACTTGTTGGATCTTCAGGAATAAACAAAATAAAGAATGTTTTATTTAAGAAAGAAATTGTAGAGCTAGGTTCAAAAGAAATACTGAGTAGTTTATCAAAAACTTATATGATAAATAGAGTAAAAAGGTTTTTACCATCTTTAAAACCTAAAGATTTTGTTGCAAAGGGATCAGCTGGGATTCGTGCAAATTTAATAGATAAAGATGGATCCTTTGTATTAAATCCTGTATTTTTAATTGATGAAAAGAGTTTACATATTCTAAATTATAACTCACCTGGAGCTACAGGAGCTTTTTCTATGAGTTTTGCTTTATCTAATAAACTTCTAGAAAAAGGAATAATAAAAAGAGATAAAGATCCAAATCCTCAATACTTTAAAGAAAAAATAGTTATAGATTGCATTAAAGAGGTAGATATTGTTTTGTTTAAAATTTAGTTTATTTATAATTAAAGGTAAATAGATGATTTAAAATATACTTGTTAAATAATATTAATTATCTTATGGGATCATAGTCTAGCTTGGCATGATGCCAGCCTCGGGCGCTGGAGGTCGCCGGTTCAAATCCGGCTGATCCCATTTGTCTTCAGTCTTATTTTATTATTTAAATTCTTTTTAGACTATATTTTAATATTAAAAATTTTTTTTTATTGATGATGGCGATGGTCTATATTTTGGATATTGTAATTATTATACATTAGTTTTTTATTAAACTGAAATATATCAAATATTAAAATGGAAATTCTTTTAATGGATTTTACAACTGATTTTATATTTGTTTTATATTGATATTGTCTCTTTTTTGATTTTTGGATTATACTTGGCTGGATTGTTGACTGTAGTTCCATACAATTAATCAAATATACCTCATTTAGATAAAATTGATTATACAAATAATGATAACTGAAAATGATTTTTTATGGAAATAGAAAAATTTTCTATAGTCTCTAGTAATGGTCTTGTCGTTATAGCAAAAACTTAAGTTTAAATTTATGAACAAATTATATTAATTACAAAGCGTTTTGTATTGTTATAATTAATTTGCTTATAAATAAACTTTGATTGTGTTGCTGATACCAATAACAATAGTTTTTATGAGGAATTTCTATTTCTTGTATCGTAGTTTTAAGCAATATTTTTTGATAACTTTTTTAAATTTGTTTCTCGATTTAATGATGCGACTTAACAGTGATTAATAAAAAATTATACTAATTAAGAAAAAAATTGAATCCGTATTTGGGGCTGCTAATTTAGTTGATTTGAATTGATCTGCATTATTGATAATGCTCTAAATTTGATTATACAAATTATTAATGCATTATCAGAATTTATGATGTTCGGTATTTGCTCATTGATGCGTTAAATTATTGTAACGGGTTTAGGATACATAAATATTAAATATTATCAATTATATATTATATATAAATAATTATATGGATGAGTTGTCTAAAAAAGCTTATAAAAGTTATAAAATATCAAGATTAATTAAACGTTTTAATAATATATCATTAAAAAAAAAGAGTAATACTTCTGATTATTCATCAGCTGAATTAGTTCAAGAAGGCATCATTGCAGGCCAAAAAATAGCAAAGATATCTGTTATAACTTTAATAAGCATTGGAATTGTAGAAATTGCTATAGGCTATTTTAGTGGTAGTAATGTTGCGACAGCAGATGGGATAGATTCATTGTCCGATGCATTAATTTCGTTCATGGTTCTGATAGGATTAAGAATAGCAGTTAAACCTGCTGACAAGAATTTTCATTTTGGTTATCACAAGGTGGAAAGTTTTGCAGCACTGATTGCTGCAATAGGCATGATAGTTATTGGAGTAATAATATTTTATAACTCATATCTAACATTAGTCCATCCTCATGAAATTAATCATCCTTATATAACCATGATGGTACTAGCAGGGGCCAGTGCTCTTTCTTTGTCTAGGGCATTTCAAATGCGTACTATTGCAAATAAATATAATTTACTCTCACTTAAAACAGATGCAAAAAATTCTATTAAAGATGGCTCAGCTTCTATAATAGGTTTTTTTAGTATCCTTGTTTCAACACAATTCGGATTTGTCCAAATGGATGCAATAGGTGGAATGGTTATAGCTTTTTATATTTTTTCTGTTTCTTATATTTCACTAAAAAGGTCTTCTCTTATTCTTGTCGATTCATGGCAAAATCCAAAGTTAACTGAAATGATTAAAAATGTAATATATGAGCAATTCCATGATGAAAAAATTCATGTTAGGGAGGTATTGCTAAGATCATCGGGAATGGTCGATCAAGCTGAAATTCATATGGAGATAGACGGCAAACAATCTATTTCAGATGTAGAAGCAATTTCTATCGAAATCCAGGATGTTATTACTTCTAAATTTCCATCCATCGAAAGAATCTCGGTTATTCCTCATTCTTATTCAACCGTAAATAGTCATGTTTCACCTAGAACAAACATTTTGAAAAACATAAAGTTAAAGAAACCGCTAAGATATCCTTATAAAATTGATAGAAATCAAAAATAAATAACCAACTATGTTTAATTATTGTTTACTGCTTGATACTGCAATTTTATATTTAAATTTCATCAATCAGGATAAATAGTAGTAGCCCGGCCCAGATTCGAACTGGGGTCAAAGGCTCCAAAGGCCTCTATGCTTGTCCGCTACATTCGGTATCTTAGAATACTACCGGGCTTTTCCGGGCATTTTATTATAAAATTTACCTACAATATAATTTTACTCATTAGATTTTACATATGATACAAGTTTTTCAATTGGATCCTCCATTTCATTTAGAATTTTTTTAGCTCTGTCTTCTATTAATCTGCAACTACTTTCGTCATTTAAAAATGCATTAGTAAGGGAAATAAGTCTTGATACCGTATAAGCTCTCTTTATCAAACCTATTTTTCTTAAATACTCATCTACGTAGAAATGTACAGGAGCTATTGAAATAGTAGGAATTCCTAAAAGTGCTGATTCTGCAGTCATAGTTCCTCCAGCCCCTATAAAGATATCGATACATTTCAATAAATTGATGCCGTCAACTACATCTGTTAATACAACTGCTTTGTTTCCAAAGCGTTTTGAAATTTCATTTATTTGATCTGAATACCTACAGAGTATAACTATATTGCATTTTTCATTAAAATGTTGTACTATTGTATCTATTAATTTTAATGGTTGAAATATTAATTTCTTGTTTGCTATGTATGATGCTTTAGATTCTTCTAGTCTTATCAGTATGGTTTTTTTAGACTGATCAACCCTCAGTTTATTAATAATGTGTTGATTGTTATTACTTTTGTGACGAAGTAGCCATGCGATTGGATCTAGTCCATTGTATTGTATTATCTGTTCTGAGGAAATACCGTATTTTGTCCATGAGGATAAAGGAATTATTGAAGGTGAAAACAATTTGGTTAAAAGAGGTATTGATAATCTTGCAACGGCTTCTGCATGGGGTGAATCATTAAATCCTATGTGATTTATGCCCAACCCAAAAGATATCCTAGAGGCTTCCGGTGATGAAAAACTAATTGTCAAGTTGGGCGAATAGTTTTGAATTATCTTGGATAATTCTAAAATCCTATTTGTACTTTCATAAAGTTTGTTGTAGAGATCTGCCCCTCCATGATTTCCTACAATTAAAAGATCGATATTTTTGATCTTTGATAACTCGTTGGCTTCCCTATAATTTCTAGATGTACAAAGTATCTCATTGTTTTGTTTTCTAAAAATGTCAATAGCAGGTTTAAAAAACATAATCTGTTTAGGAGTTAAAATATCGACCCAAATCTTCACAACAACTACTATAAATATTCGACATTAAAAAAATTTTTTGATTTGGACAATGAATAAAATTTAATAAAATTTAATAATATCAAATCTATATAAAAAAACTTAATCTTGAGCAATGGTGGAGTAAAGAATATCCGAGAAAACTATTAAAATTAATAAAAGTATAATAAAAGATAAAGATAAAGAAATACTAGAAAATATCAGTACAAATAAGATTCAAAAAGGGAATGTTGTAATCTATGGTTTAAGTACAGAAGGATATGAATTAGCAAAAAGAATATTACAACACCAAACAAAAGTGGTGATAATTGATGAGAATTCGCGATTAGGTATTATTTTAACCGATAAGTTAGTAAAAGAGTACCCTAATATTGCATTTTTGATGGAAGAAGAGCTTTTGTTAAATCTAGAGCCGTTTGATAAATCAATAAATAATGCTCCTATTATTTTCTTTGTTCCCCGAATTAGAAAAACAAATTATGATGTTAAAAACGATATAATTCCTAAATTTAAAGAAATAATATCAAATTTAAGGAAGCATACCTCTATAATATTTAACATCCCTGTCGGAATTGGAGGAAATACTGAGATAATATCAATTATTGAGCATCTATCAGGACTTATTGTAGGAAC
>JBQCGN010000275.1:0-3178 GCA_051955655.1 Candidatus Nitrosocosmicus sp.
TAGTCAATACTCCAACTCCTGCTCTTCCTCATAGTGGCACAGATGCAAATTTTATTAAAACAAGTACATCTGAAGTCACAACTACGCTAGACATAAAAGATATAGAACATCTTTTTAAATCAAGAAATTTAGCATTTGTATCTACCTTATCAAAAGATGGTTCACCACATATTACACCAGTATGGGCCGATTTTGAAGATGACTATATTCTAATTAATACTTTTGAAACTTCTGCAAAGAATAAAAATGCAAGGCGGGATCCAAGAATAGCAATATCCGTAGTAGAACAAAATAATCCATACAATATGGTATCCATCAAAGGAAGAGTAGTAGAGCAAACAACAGAGGGTGCAGATGAACATTTAAAAAAATTAGCTACCAGATATCTAGGTATTGGAAAATATTATTATAGAAAACCAAATCACAAAAGAATAATTTTAAAGATAAAACCAGAAAAAATAATGGGTTTAACAATACATCCAGCATTCTACTTCCTTGCATATTCTCCATGGAGAAAATAGATTTACAATATTATTAGAATAAAAATATCACCTAATAAGCATAGGAAAGTTGATTCAATATACCTAGTTTTATATTTCAATGAATTCGATAAATTGTCCCAATAGTACTGCAAAGATATTCACATTTTTTTATTTATTTCAAGGATCAGTTTATCCATAAGATTTCTTGCATACTGAACCAATTTAACAATAAATGGTAAATTTTGCAAATTAAAGATAAAGGTTTATTTGACAATTTTTTTAAATATTCATCTTCCTTTTCTAATATCTAAAATGAATCAATCGTCATTTAAAATGGCAAAAAGTTTGCACAAAGGAAACATAGACGGATTAGGCACTATAATACAAAGACTGGAATAATCATAAACTATAATTATATCCAAAAATATAGTACAAAAGACGATTCCCCATCTTTATTCTCTGAGGCCTAAAGTAAGGAGAAAATTTGCAGTTACGACTTTAGCGATAATGTTGACTATAATAGTAATTGATTTACTAACTACGAGACGAATTTTACCATATAATAATTTCTCAGAAGATATCCTCTTTGCAACTACAATGGTTATAATTAGTGCAGGTACCTTAATACTTTTTTCATATGCTAAAGGCATAATACAAGAAATCTATTCTAGATCAGCTTTCATTAAAACAATATTCAATTCTGCAGTACTGGTCACAATTTTATTATTATCTATTTTATGGGCAATGTTCTTTATAGATCTTTTAAATTGTAGATATAATTTCAGCTTGTGTGACAATAGGATATATTATATCCTTGTTAATATTATTAGCTCGATATCGGGCGCTGCCATATTAATAGCAATTAGTTTTAAGTTTTTTTCTTGGTATAAAACAAATTATAAAAACTATCTTATGTTACTTTTTGGCCTATTGTCTGTGGGGATGATTATATCGCTGGTAGGAGATAACATTAATGAATTATTGCTAACAAAAACCATAGTCGAAAAGTCATCTCAAGGATCAGTATCTAAAGCATATTTCCCATATAAACAAAGTAAAAAATTTGGAGGAGAAATTCAATATCAAATAATAAATCCAGAAAAAACTACTTCAATAGTTAATCCAGATTATTATAAAAGCATATCACGTATAATATCCCAGCTTACATCTTATCCTCAAAACATATTTAGATGGTTTAGTGTAGTCCTTTTACTTTATTATTATTACTATTCAAAAACAGAACCTATACGGTTTTGGATCTTAACAGCAACTCCTTTAATTTTATTTTTAATTGGAAGCGGGTATATTTTCTCATTACCACCAGATTCACCATACAATTTTTACCTTAGGGTTATTTATAGAGCTGGCAATATAAGCGACAGTCTGTTATTTGGATTGATATTTTATTTTGTATTGAAAAAAATAGATGTAGAAAAAATAAAAGACTATCTTACAATAGTTGCAGTAGATTTGATCATGTTTGATCTGGCATTCTCTACATCGGCGTATCAACCAACTTATGGTATAGCAGCTCATTCTCTAGTGCTATTATGTGCATGTTTTATAAGCATAGGGTGGTACTCTTTGGCACTTTCCATAGCTCAAGATAAAAAGTTAAGACAAACAATTAGAACCAAAGTAAAAGATGAGTCAAAACTATTAGACAGTATTGGAACAGCTCAGATGGAGCAAGAAGCTCAGACAAAGGTAATAAAAATAGTCAAGCAGTATGAGCAAAATATGAAAGAGGAAAGCGGAATTCCTTCTTCAATGCAAGAGGAAGATATGAGAGCATATATGGAGCAAGTGATAGAAGAGGTCAAGCAAGCAAAGGTTAAGCGTTGAAATAATCGAACCATTTTATATAGTTCACCTGTCGTAGAATTGCTTGAAGGTATATTACCTATTACATTTTTTCATTTGCCTTATTCAAACGAAACCCTATAGAATTTAGGTACGTCAATTAGTTCAGAAGATTTTAGGTTAAATAGAGCGGTTTGCCCAATCCCTTGGTTTGAAGGCACGAGTGATCCTTGTACCAAGCCTACTATATTTCCATGGGAATCATATAGACTCCACACTATTCGTACATTTTTAAGTGGATGAGTTGCTATATTTTGTGCTTCTCCATTTAAAATCCAATTACCTAAAGGATCTTTGGAGGTTTGTATTAACAACATTTTGAAATTACTATTAGATGCAATACAAGCCTGATCTCCGACCTGTCTGCAAAAATCCATAGTATTAAGAGGAATTAAGTCATTAGTCGGCTGTTGAGAAATCTTTTGAAGAACTATTGGATTTGTTACGTAATATTTGACAATTAAATCGGTCAAGGTAGAATTAGATTCTGGTGCGGTAATATTGGCTTCACCTGTTGGTGCGGTAATATTGGCTTTAAAAAAAGCGTTTGGCACAGTATCATTGCGTAAACTGCTTTGTAAATTGCTAACTGTATCAAAGATTGAAAGATTTCTGTGATCCATCAAAGGTTTTATTGATTTAAATGCATTCTTTGAATGTGTAGATTTGTGATGACTTTTATGTGAAGACTTGTTGTTGTCTGAAGACTTGTTGTTGTCTGAAGACTTGTTGTTGTCTGAAGACTTGTTGTTGTCTGAAGACTTGTTGTTGTATGAATACTTGTTGTTGTCTGAAGACTTGTTGTTGTCTGAAGTCTTGTTGTTGTCTTAATA
>JBQCGN010000276.1:0-5444 GCA_051955655.1 Candidatus Nitrosocosmicus sp.
ACTATTCTGATACATTTAATAAAGTATTTTAAAAACAAAGTATAAATCCAATAATTCATCAGATATTGTAATATATTTAGTTGTAAGAAAAAATTTAAAATGACAAGCTGGCAAAATTATATTATTCATTAACATATGTAGACTGCATGGAGAGGTTCTAATGAGAAAAAGAATAAAATGTTACACGGTATAAGTTTTGAGCATCAATAGTTTACAACCTATCTCCGGAATTGTTAAAAATAATCCAAACGAGAAGGAACAACAAGATTCTCTAATATTGTAATTGAAAATGTAAAGAAATTAAAACTCTGGTCGAAAATTTAGATGTTTTTTGATGAATCAAAGACAATTTATTTTGTTTTGAGTGTTTAGTGATAACAAACTACAGCAGAAACTATGAAAGTGTATCAAAATACACCATGAATAAGACGTTAGAAAAATAATAGTTTTTAAAAAGATGTCTTTTATTTACAGTTATAATCGATATTGGCCAGTGCGAATATACTCTGCCAGATAATTCAATAAAAAAATGCACTTAAATCAGTTTATATCGTTTCTCTTATAATGAAAAATGTAAATTTAGATGTAGTATTTGACAATATCTGTATACTTAAAATCAATAGACCTGATATGTTAAATGCAATAGATAAGGATGTATTGCTTGATTTAAAAGAAGCAGTTGACTTTGTCAAAAACGATGATAAAATAAAAATAGTAATAATTACTGGAGAAGGAGATAGAGCGTTTTGTTCCGGTGGTGATTTAAAATATGTATCAGGAATAAATCCAACTGAAGCTGAAAAATTTGCTTCCGGCGTTCATCGTATACTAAATGATATAGAAAATCTCGGCAAGCCGGTAATTGCCGCAATCAACGGTTATGCATTAGGAGGCGGATGCCAACTTGCTTTGGCATGTGATATTAGAATTGCATCCTGTAATGCATTATTAGGTCAACCGGAGGTAAAATTAGGTATAACGCCCGGTTGGGGAGGAACCCAAAGATTGTCTAGAATTATCGGAATAGCACATTCAAAAGAGTTAATCTATACCGGTAAAGTTATTGATGCATATAAGGCAAATCAAATAGGGCTTGTTAACCAAGTTGTAGAAATAGATAATGACGAGGAGGTGTCTCCGTCAAATAAGACTTCAATTAATAAAACTATGAACAACAATTTTAAAAGACAAAACGAAAAAGGAGAAGAGTTATTAACTGAAAAGTATTTGAAAATGTTAAAGATAAGGTTAATGGAAGAAGTAATAAGGATTTCAAAACAAATTTCAAAGAATAGCCAAAATGCGATTAAAATTAGCAAGGCGTTAATAAATAAAGGAATGGATACTAATATAGAAACAGGATTACAGCTAGAGATTTACGCTAACGCTTTGAGTTTTACTTATCCAGAAAGACAAAATATGATGTCTTCATTTTTAAATAACAATTAAGTCCAGATTATAAATTTAATTCTTTATGATTCATTGAAAATCAGATTTATTTTGATGTTGATTGTAAAATTAATTTGGGGACAGTAGTTAAATTCTGATTATATCATTTTATCTTTTTTAGGAACAATATTTATTGCATCTTTAGTTGAATCTAAAACCAAAATTCCTTATACAATGATGCTTGTTGCAATAGGAATTTTATTAGGCCCGTTCGGATAATATTTTAAAGAACTCGATAAGATAAAATTATTAGAAATAATAACATTTGGAATTGTTTTGCTTTCATTGATCATTAAGTATATTACTCTATCAAAGTATTTGAGAAAAATATCCATAAAATTCGAAAGATAGGTTAATAGATGATCTTTAAAATGTCATTTTTAATATATAGGTTAAAGTTATAAATTTGTAAAAACCTATTAATAATGTTATTTGATGTATTAATCAAATTAATAGTCTACAACGGTTGTCTTATTCAATAGATTGGCCATTATTTGTGGTGTTCCAATAATTGCTTTATCAATAATGTCTGAATTGTTATATCCTGCAATTTTCAAACAAACCTCACAGATTATCAAATTTCCTCCTTTATTTATAAAATTCGTTACATTGTTTGTTAAAAGATCAAGACCAAGGAAATGATGAGGATGCTTAACTCCTAACTGAACTCCCTCGATACTTAGCATTAATGTAACATTAAACCCCTTATCTAACATAGTTTGAGAATCTGAAAGAGCAACGGTGGCTCTCCATGGATCATCACTGCTAAGATGATAAACCAATTTTGTCTTATTGGTAATATTCTTCTTAGAGAAAAGGTCAGAATATGCAAGACTTGAATTGAAATTATTTGTAAATAAAATTGAATTTATTAAAGTAAAAATGATTGATAAATATATTATTTTTAAAATACTATTCATTTTGTAATATATTTATCTTTGTAGTATAATTTAAAATAATTGAAACTCAATGAGTATTTGAATTGTTAATATAATTACTTAGATTAAATCAGTTAAATAAAAAGACGTTCGGGTGCATGAGCCTTTGAATACACTTTGTAAAAATACCTATTATAACATAGTTTGAATATTGGATCCTCTTTGCAGAAATAAAACAGTCATTATATTCATTTATAAGATATAGTTTTAGATTTTTCACATACCATCTGATTGTTACATGACTTTGCTCTATTCTTTCATTATCTTTTAAAATAGTTTTTGATTATTGTGTTGAATATAAAGACATTAAAACAATAATCTAAATGAAATATATCTTGAATTAAATTCAATTGTATAAAAAGATTTAAACAAGTTAAAACATTTTGAGGTCTATACAGTATATAATATAACAACAGGTGCATCAGCACTTATTTCAAAAAAGAGTGTTGTTGTACTATTATGATAAAAAAATTTAATTAATATGTATAAAAATCTCTGATTTATATTGCTTTAGATTATATTTAAAAATTGTATTCTTGATCTAGTATATTTTCAATACTAATTTATTGGGGGGGTTGTTGATAATGTATTTTTTCGGGTTTTATTTTCAAGATAATTCTTTTTTCATTAGGGGATCGCAAAGGATATTTTTCCATATTCAAATATTTCTTGGCAAGTTTATCTATATGTTCATCTGCTCCCTCACTTATTTGCTCTAAAACCCTTCCTCTTATTGCAACCATTTCGTAAGGATTGTTTTGATTGGCAATAGATATAGCTATTCGAGGATCCCTAGAAATATTTTCTTGTTTTAATCTTCCTTCAGCAGTATTGATTAAAATCGTATTAGCATTTTTGTCTATATCGATCCAAACCGGTGTGATTTGAGGAGACCCATCATTCATTAAAGTAGCAATAAAAGCAAAATTTTTATTTTCCAGTAGTTTAGCAACAGGTTCAGTTATTTCTTTCATTAATAATATTATTATAATAAAATATATATTCAATAGCATTATTGTTTTTTCAAATCAAAGATATTATATCTACTTGAGAATGATTAAAAATTAACATCCCCTAAATCGTTTGAATGCACAAGAAATTTTTTGCTATCAAATTCTTTTTTTTCTTTTTTTAATCCATAAATTTCATCGGGTATATTATTATCATTGGCAATCAAATACAAATAAAATAGAATTCTTTGCAATTCAAAGCGTCAAACTAATCCGACATTGTTTTTAACATTATTATTTAAATTCAATCTGGGTAAAAATGTGCGGTTCATTTGGAAAAAACATAATATTTACTATATTCGATGCAGTGTTATTATGATCCAAAAGAATTTGATTTGATCTATAAGCCAATTTTTTATTTACTTTGAGCAACACTTCATAATATAAAATATTTAAAAACACTTTAAATTAGATTCAAACTCTTAGATAATCATTTTATGCCAAGTATGAAAAATCAATCTAGTTGTAAATCATCGATTTTCTCTTTAATGTTTTATTTCATTTTGATTATAGGAGTATCTTTACAGTTTGGAGGTTCAAATTGGGATGTTGTATGGCACGGAAGTAAAAAAGTTGAATCCTTTTTAACTCCTCCGCATGCGGTTATATATAGTGGTGTTGCAATAATAATTGGCAACATTATCTTCAAGTTATTTTTATCTGGTACTTTTAAAAAAAAATTGACTAAACACATCATTTCTTTCTCAAATATTTTAAGAAATGTTTCACTGTTGCCGTTTCCTTTAAAATTATGTATTATTGGGTCACTTTTGCAGATTACTGCGGGGCCTTTTGATTTTTGGTGGCATACAAAATTCGGATTTGATGGACTCCTGAGTCCCCCTCATTTTGTCCTGGCTATGGGGATGTTTTTGATATCTTTAGGAGCAATGATTGGAGTATACAAAAATATTAAAGTATATCCTTTTTCAAATATAGGAAGAATATTTTTTTTAATATCATGTGGGGTTTGTCTAATTGTTCTAATCGGTATTATCCTTTTGTTTACTCTACCATTTTCAAAAGGTCAGTATTTTGATTTTAATCCAGATCCATTTTCAGCACTATTTGAAGCAATCATCTTTATGCCTTTTATAATGAGTGTTTTTTTATCAATAATTTGTTCAGTTTTAAAAACGCCATATACATTTACGCTCATTTTTGCAGTGATCATTGCTGTACAGACTTTATCTACCATAGTTTCAAATTCTTATTTTATTGGGACCTTTCCTTATTATATCCTAAATATTGTTCCCCCCGTATTTGTTGATCTAATAGTTTTAAAATACAACATCAACATCTACAACAATAACAATAATAATCTAAACAAAAATAGACACTTCTCCATTTCATTATTCAAGAATAGATATTTTATTGCTTCAACTTCTTTGTCATTGTTTTTTATTCCACTGTTTTTCCCATGGACAGGTGATGTTTTTTGGGGATTCTTTAAGCCATCAAATGAATTAAGAATGGAAGATTTTCTTTTTCAAATCCTAGTTCCAATAATTTTGCCGGTCATAATACCAATTTCTTTTGTGTCTTCAATAATCGGCTCTTTTATTGCAGAAAAATTTATCAAACAAGCTAATATAAATAATGTTCACCGAGCTTTTTTGAAAGAATGATCTCTTCTAATATGATCCTTTAATTTATCCATATCGGAAAATTTTGAACCACAATTAGAACAATCGTAAGAAGCATTATCTGAATGATATAGCAATTGATGGTGCATAAAGTATTCTATCTTGCTAAACTTTCTCCCACAATCACTACATCTATGCCTTTTTAAAAAATCGAACAGTACCAATGTTATAACTTTGACTTTATGAAATAAATGCTTTTTCTATAGATGTGATTATGAATTCTTTTTTATGAGAACAAACCTGCACTTATCAATATTGCGCGAATGTATCAGAAAATAAAATGTGCTGAGTTAGTTTTAAGTTTTAAATTTGTTATTCAAAGAAAAAATAAAAAATTATCAGCCCTAAAGTGATTTTATAATCTCTTCAAGTGCTTGATCATAATTTAACATCCCTTTTTC
>JBQCGN010000277.1:0-8639 GCA_051955655.1 Candidatus Nitrosocosmicus sp.
GATATTGATGTTGTAATTGCTATTATCTATCGGACTGCTTATCCTTTCAAAGGTGAGATCGCCGAATGTGCCACAAAACGAATTCGAGATCTTTTGACCAAAAAACAATTAGATGGTTATCAAAATGATGAAGATGGGCTAGTCCATTATCAACAACTTGGATGGTTCTTATCGGTTTGTGAACGCATAGCTGGATATACTCTGGGAAACACTGAACATGCCAATAAATTGGCCAGAAGCAATGCCCATGCTTTGGGATGGCATCCTTCTATTATGAATGAAGAGTCTGTAAAATATTTTGATTCTTTAAAAGAAGAAAATGAGATGTTACAATTTGTATTGGATGGCATATCTCCTGATTTAAAGAATAATTTTTTCAATAATGTTTCATATTTCAAAAATTTGCACGAACACGAAAAGAAAATTAGATCTTTGGCAATGAAAAAACAGATTAGATTTATCTGTAAGTCCGAAAGGATTAGGAAAAATCATGGAAGAAATGACATATCTGATGATGATTTACGTCTAAAAGAATGTGTTCTTGATATATATCATAAACTACCAATTCCCTTAAAAGGTGATGAAAGACAATTTCTATCTTCTCTTTCTGATCCAAATACAATACTCGTTACCTTGAGGATCAAAAGAGACTCACTACAAAATTCAGATAAAGATAATAATGGATATACGAAAAATATACGAGAAATTATCGATATTGAAAAAACAGATAACGGTACTTCTTGTATAGATGAACTTGTAGTTGGTTATGTAAAGGGTGGCCCAATAGAAAAATATGGATTTAGGAGGGGAACAGTTGATGAAAATTATGGTAAAAACAATACCATATATATGGAATGGATTTGCATAAAACCCGGTTATTGGGGCTCAAGCGGTGGACATCTTCTTAGAATGAATTTTCTTTTGGAGGCAAAAAAGAGAGGATATAATTTTGTAACCGGTTATGTACATCGTAATGTGATAATGAAAAGAATAAAAAAAGGCGAATCTATACAAATAGTGCAGAAATACGATCCAGACAAACTAGATTATTATAGAATTGATTTAAGCGCGGTTTCTATTAATGCTATGACAGAAGAGGAAGATTCAGATGAGTTTGCAACTGTTGTTTATCCATGAATTTGACGATTTGTAAAACTTTTTTATCTTCATTTATTTTGCATTAGCGAATTATTTTCTCAAGTAAAAATCAAATATATATATGATATTATACTGTAGTGATTGTTTTTTCTACTGGGCACTACATTTATAATTCTATGCTGATCTTTATGATTTTCTATATATTAATTATAATTAATATAATAAAACTAAATTAAATATCAATTATATTCTCTATATTGATTTATAGTGGAAAATGAAATAGATAAAGAAAATGAAGAAAATTTGGATAAAGAAAATGATAATCTAGGTACAAATGGCAGTAGCAACAGTATAAGAAAAGAATATGAATTAACCAAAGATAATAATAATAATAATAATAATGATGGTAACATCCACAATAATGGCTCTGAAAAAGAGACGATAACCGGAAGAATGATGAATACGGGTAATGATAATATATATAATGTTAAAGAAAAAACTAATGCTTCGTCTTCTTACCGAAATAAGGATATTTTTGATTTAAAGACGCTATTTACGCTCAGACAAGATCGACTTTGGAATGTTTTACATGAGCGTTATAAATATAATACCTCAATTAAAAGAGGACAAATGTTTCTGCTAAATCATGTAGACTCTAAACTTGATCTTGTTGTAATGTATGCTGATTTAGTGGGCTCAACAAGTATGAGTATGTATTTGCCTGTTGAGAAGATGGCTAAAATAATAAAGGCATACTCGCATGAATTATCTTCAGTTGTTGAAAGTTACGATGGATTTGTTTTAAAATATGTAGGAGATGCTGTTATTGCTTTCTTTCCTGCAGGTTTCAATAAATACCTTATATGTGACAGATCTTACCAATGTGCAAAATCAATGATCAATGTGATAGAAAATGGAATTAACCCTATATTTGAAAAAGATGATTATCCAAAACTTGCTATTAAAATAGGCATTGATGAAGGCGAAAATGTAGCTATTCAATATGGCTATGATAAAAGTGCACCTATCGATTTAATTGGTTTTCCTATGAATGTTACAGCAAAAATAACTTCTTTAACTGCGCCAAATAAAATCTCTGTCGGAAATAATGTATTTAAACTTCTTCATCCATCTATACAAACAAGGTTTCATGAAATGCCTTTGAAGGAAAATGAATGGAAATATGTTGATCATCAAACCAACCTGTTTTATAAAGTTTTTACAATATAGTTTTATTTGGTAATTGTCTTTGATCTGTTTCTTGAATATTTAATAAATATTATTTAAACACAACAATTAATTTGTTGTCAAAATTGGAATAACAATGTAACCGTATGCAAAATAATCGTCAAATTAATTGTATCTGAATGCAGGTAATTTATAGACCGCTTTTTAATGTTATTGTAATTGTCATTCAATATATTTAATATGTATTGGTTATAATATTTTTCATTGCCTGTATTGTTCTATGATAGAAAGTCTGCAGGGGATCAACTGGCAAATAGATTAAGAGAATACTTGCTGCAATCGGAAGATATGGATTATAAAAATTTGGATAGTGTAAAGGCAAAAGAATCTTTAATTGTCTTGGCAATTCCTAGGGGGGGTGTAGTATTGGGTGAAATAATTGCTTCATATTTAAATTGCTGTATAGATATTGTAGTATCTAGAAAAATAGGTGCTCCGTCTAATAAAGAGCTGGCAATTGGGGCAGTTATGCCTGATGGATTTTATTTTTTAAATGGACATTTACTTAAAATGTTGAATGTATCTGAAAATTATATTCAAAGCGAAGTAAACTCCCAAAAGAGGGAAATAGAAAGACGGTTAATGGAATTCAGAGGAAGTACTAATTATGAGAACATACTAAAAGATAAAATGGTAATACTGGTGGATGATGGAATAGCAACAGGATCTACAATACTTGCAGCAGCTAGATGGATCAAAGAAGGTAAACTTGAATGCAATAAATTAATCGTAGCTGTTCCCCTTGCACCTGCTAAAGACGATACTATTGAAAAGTTAAATAAAATTGCAGATAAAGTTATTATTTTATACATGCCAGAAGATTTCCATGCTGTTGGCCAATTCTATAAGATATTCGATCAAGTTACTGATGAAGAGGTACAAAAAATAATGGCCAGATACAAGTAAAATTATCCTTATAAGTTTCAGTAATTTGCGTATGCAAAAATGAATTATATAATGGTAATTTAGTGATAACATTTAACTGAGAACTAAGGATCAGCTTCTTGTAAATCATAAATCTAAATTTAGGGACTAATTGACATTATTTGCTTTTTATTTCGTTTTAGATTACTAATAAAAAAACAATTGTATTGTTATTTATGTCCGTAGCTTTGGATTTAATTTTTGTATGTTGCAAAAAAAATATTTTACAATATCTCTATCTTAAAAATTATCTTCTACTACATTTAATAAACTAGTATTACATATTTGATTGATTATTATTTGTTTGGAGAATTAAAAAAAAGGTTGTATTTAGAATCAATTATTTTATCTGTATAAATGGACTATTTATAACAATATTTGTTTTTATTATGGTTAATTCTCCTTTATTTTGTGCATCCATTATTTGATCGACTGATGTTAAGATTCTTGGATTAGAATTATTATTCCATTTAACATAGTTTATTTGGAATAATGGGCTGTATTCTTTATTTTCTGAAGAGTTGGTGCTGTTTGGTATTGCTGATGCAACTGGTAGTTGAAAATCATTTGGTTGACCTCCGCCTTTTATTCCGTTGATAAATACATATCCTTGTTGGTGAGTAGATTGAGGAGTATCTGCTAACACGGGTGCATAATTTATAATAAATTTCGTGGTATTTGAAACAGATGATACAATTTGTTTTTCTGTAGCGTCTGTTGAAATAAAATAGGCAATTTTCCCATTCACATATCCTTTTGATACAGGAATGGAAATTGAAGTTATATTGGACTCTTTGGATGTATTGCTGCTGTTTTGCGCGAAGACTAGATTCCAATTTATTTGATGTATTGTCATAACGGATACAGCTACGATAATTAATACGAGTAGTTTTTCTTTTGATGAGAAACTGAATATCATTTCTATATTTTAATATATTTGGAAATATTTATGTCTTTTAATAACTCGTTTTATTTTTATTATAATTGTGATCAAACAAACTTATTCTATTAATTACATGATTTTCTTTTGAAATTAGAAAATAAATTATTTGGAAATTTATAGTTTTCAATAATAACCCAAGGCCTTAAATAAAAAATGTGTATATTTTGATTTATTGTATCGGTCTTTCCAATTTGATCATCAGATTGCAAGAATATTAAATTCTTATATAATAGTATTTTGGAATGTTTTTTATAAAATAAATGACAAGTCTCTTGTTATTTAGTTATATTTGTTAGACAATATTAATTCTTTGAAATTGAATTTGATAAAAAATTTGATAAAATATTAAATATAAATTAAGAAAACCGTTATTTTAAAGGGTATTATAAAAATAAATAAATGTGTATATCGTTATGTTACTCCTATTGTTTTAATTAAGTTTTGTTTTCTTTTTCTGTTTACCTTTTCTAATTGTTTTTTGTTTTACATAAAATTATTAAAAAATTAATATAGAGCAGGAAAAGTTTATTTAAATGAATATGCATTATCGTTCATGAAAGAGATAAATATATTTGTTCGCCCTAACGATATTTCTAAGGTAATCGATATTATTCAAAGACATAAGATAGGAATAGCATTTTTTGATGTACAAGGTTCAGGAAGAGCATCCAGATCAACTTCTGAAGTAGTACATTCTTATCAAACAGGAAGAACAGTAACTCCAAAATTTATAGAAAGGACTTTGGTTATTTCTATTGTACCTGATTCTATTGTAAAGGTAGTAGTTGAAGATATTTTGAATAGTTTTGATAAACAGGAGATTCGTCTGGTATGCTTTTTGTCAAGGATGTTTTAGATGCATATGAATTAGGAACAAAGATGTCTGGGGAAGAAATTCTTTTTTCAAAGTGATCAAATGATGTTAAATTTTCGTTATTTTGATTGTTATTCTATTATGACTCAATTAGGGTGAAATAGCTCTATTATGACAATATTATTAAAATGAGTTCATTTGATTTAAAAAAAGATTCTAATTGATTGCTTTATAACCCAATTGGTGGATGTCATAATTAGTTAGTTACCTTTACTTTGGATTTTTAAAAAAAGACCAAACGTTACTCTATTAACTAATTGCTTTATATTATACATAATGCTTTATGAATAATACTTGATCATATTTAATTAGATTGGTGGCTATTTATAATATTATTAATATTCGCATTTTGATGTTATTTTAAAACAGTGTTTTGATTTTACAGTTATCTGCTGTTGATATCTCTAAATTTTATATTTTTTGGATTTATTTTCTACAATGTAAATTAAAGTATGTTTGATAAATATGTTGGTGATAATACTGTACAATGATCTTTATTGGATATTGGGCATCTCAAGAGCAATATTCTATGCAGAATTTAATTAAATTTGTAATAGAAGCCGAAAAAGGTGGTTTTACAACAACTATGACAAGTGATCATTTTCATCCATGGTGGCATGATAATGGCTTTGGTAACTTTACATGGGTTTGGTTGGCTGCTGCTGCTGAAAGGACAAAAAATATGAATTTTGTCACTGGAGTGACGTCACCAGTATATAGATATAATCCAGCAATAATAGCACAAGCTTTTGCTTCACTTGATGTTTTATATCCCGGGCGAATTAGTCTTGGACTTGGAACAGGTGAAGCTATGAACGAGGTTTCTGTAGGCTTTAACTGGCCATCTGCTGAAATTAGGTTAAAAAGAACCGTGGAGGCAATACATGTAATAAAGCGATTGTGGAATAAAAACACAGAAGTAAAAGACGAAAAATACGCAATGCCTAATCAACCTCATGGAAACAACGAGGGTTTTGTTAATTTTAATGGAGAATATTTTAAAACAGTTGATGCAAAGCTCTATACTCCACCTTCTACAAATATTCCTTTATATCTTGCAGCCTCAGGTCCTGAAGCAATTAAATGTGCAGCCAAATACGCAGATGGATTAATTTCAATTTCAAAACCAGATAAAGTAAAGGAAATGTTTGATTTATTTGATAAAACAGCTACCGAAGAAGGTAGGGAGCCAAAAAGCCTTCAAAAGATAGGCAAAACTATGATCTCTTTTTCTGAAGATTATGATAAAGCCTTCAAGGCTTCGGAATTTTGGAGAGCAGGTAGTATAAACGATGTATTTAATATTGATGTTAATGATCCAAGAAAATTGGAACAAAAAGCAAAACAAGAAGTTTCGGATGATAAGTTAAAAGAATCCATATTAATTGTTACATCTATAGAAGATTTGATTAAACCGTTTGAAGAATTTTTTAATGCAGGTTTTACTAAATTATTTGTCCATAGTACTAGTCCTAATGAATTGGAATTTGTACATAACTTTTGTGACAGGGTGTTGCCTCACTTTCACCATGTCACAAAATAAAATACAATACGATAAACAGACTTGATTAAAATATTCTGACTATCTAAATTCAATTTTCTTGATCGTTTTAGATAACATAATAATAAAAATAATAAATAAAATGACGGTGTACTTTTATAAATTGTTTCTGTATTCTAAAAAATTTTATATTATGTTGTTTTTGGTTGTTATACAAAAGGTTTGCATTTAGTAATTTGAACTCAAATATATTAATTGGTTGTTCTGGTTGGAACTATAACGATAATCCGACTAATGGTGGTTGGTTAAATATTTTTTATCCTGATGCAAAAACCAAAAAATTAAGATTTTATTCTCAGCATTTCAGTACCGTGGAGATGGATTCCACGTTTTACAAAGAATTTTATCGTAGTATGAACAAGGGTTTATTTGTAGGGATAACCAAAGCTACACCAGACATTTTTAAATTTTCAATTAAAGTCCCTGAAATAATAACTCATGAAAAAAGATTAGATGTAGAAAAAAACGTGATTTATGATTTTCAAGAGTTTATTGATAAAATATCTCCTCTAAAAAATTCTAATAAATTGGGAACAATAATTTTTCAATTACCCCCAAGCTTTACGATAAAAGAATTTTCAAAAACCGAAAGGTTTTTTGATAAATTAACGTCATTGAAAGATAAAGAAAAAAAGTTTGATAATTATCTTTCTGTAGAATTTAGGCATCCTTCTTGGAATACTGAAGGAACTTTTGAAATGCTGCGACAATATAACATAGCGTCGGTTATGACCGATTCTCCATCCAAAGAAAATCTTGGATTTTTATCTGATGAACATAATACTATAACAAATACTCATGCAATAATAAGAATGCATGGAAGAAATGATGATAAGCATCATTATTGGTATGATTATCTGTATTCTGAAAATGAGTTAATTCCTTGGATTGAAAAAATACGAAAGATTAAAGCAAAGACTGATTCTGTATTTATATATTTCAATAATCATTATGGAGGGAAGGCAATTGTTAATGCTCTTCAATTCAAAGATTTATTGAATGAAAATTCTTTAACAGAAAATGAAAAACTGATATTGGAAAATGCTAAAAAATACTTTTCGAATATTAAATAATAATATTAAGATTTTAAAATTAGAGATTATTGGTATCTAACACTTAACTAAATTCATTGCTTTTTCATTTTGTTGTTAGCAAATATACTGTCATTGTAATTGCTAGAATAAATCAATTAAATTTAGAACTTTACTATTGATTCTAATTGAGCTCTTGCATGTAAATACATTAGATTGATGGATACATGTACATTGTTGGTAAATATGTTTTCTGATTTTCTGGTATTGTGATTATCATGTTTAATTTATTAAATGTGAATCCGCCAATAGACGTTTTTATATACATAGTACCAAAATATTGTTTATCGGGCATAATGGGATCATTACTGTTATCTTTAATTATTTGAACTGGAAATGATCCGTTGATTCTCAATATGTTTATTAAAGTCGGGTTGTTTTGCTGAGGTATCATTAAATTAAAATTTACAAAAATTGATGAATTTGATACAGTTATCGTTCTCTGATCAGATGTATATTTAAAATATTTAGTTACATTGTGACCTCCTACATTTGTTACCATTTCCACAGTGTTGGATGTTTGATTGTCTAAATGAAAAGATATTCCTTCATTATGGTCAATTTGATATTCATCTTTTGTAAGGGGGCTGAGAATATAAGCAAAAGGTGTTGAATATGCATTATTATTGGATTCAAATGCTACCATGGTTATAAATAATGAAAAAAATACAAAAACTATTAGTTTTTTTACCATGAATACTATCTTACATTTGCAATCTCTTTTAAATTATTGTCTTTTGGTTTTTGAAATGGTTATATAATTAAAAGGTTCTAATCTCTATTTTATTTGACTCTAATCTTTGTTAAAATAAAGTAATAAATATTTAGGTATAATATGAGCATTTCTATTTGATTATTATGCATTACACTGAGTAACATATTTAAATACAGTATATATCT
>JBQCGN010000278.1:0-6337 GCA_051955655.1 Candidatus Nitrosocosmicus sp.
CATTAAAAAATATCACCAGCAATTAGACCAAGACTTTAGCAGTAAAAAATAGCACCAGCAATGAGACCAAGCCTTTAGCAGTAACAAATAGCACCAGCAATGAGACCAAGCCTTTAGCAGTAACAAATAGCACCAGCAATGAGACCAAGCCTTTAGCAGTAACAAATTACAAAAGCTTCAACAATACAAATTTAAAATATAGTAATGAAACTACAAATTTACAAACAGTTAAAGAACCAAACAAGGGTCAGTCATTCAAAAAACTTAGTATTGAAAATAAAGACGTTAACAAAATCAAAACAGACAACAATAATAAAAATACAAAAGACAAAGGATTATTGCTACAAAAAGATGAAAAAGTACCAAATGTATCCGATAAAATAAATAAAAAGACGAAGGATAAAAATACAGACAAACCAAAACATGTTCACAAATCAATAAATCAAAAGGATAAAGACAGGGAACCAAACAACCCGCAAGACACTAACCTTAATGATTTTTCAAAACCTTCTGCACCTGAGAGTTCTTTTGATTTACCATTCACAGCAATAGCACCAAACAATCTCTTTTAAGTAACGTAATACCAAAACTATAAAAATTTTTTTTGAATTGTATTAAATTTAAATAATATTTATAATACGAGTTCAATTAAAGATTTTGCATTCCAAATAATTCAAGGAAAAATAAAAAAAATAGCAACTTATTCTCATACTATAAAAAAGGTCTAAACAAAATTACGGATAACCTTTATCAAAATGGAAAACATCTTTACATTTATATAATAATTTCAAAAAGTATAGCATTTAACTAAAAGAAAATCTGTCTGATAACTATGATAATACGACCAAATTATACATGCATAAATTCGGCAATTCTTAATAATATAATTTAGAAATAATTAATGGGTTATCCAATACACAGAAATTATTAAAATTCAAGATGAAAACTATTGCGTAGAACAACTAATAATAGATTAAATACAAAACATTATAGATTTAAATTAAATATGTGGTATCTACTAATTTAAACAAACATTTTTTTGAAAGTTATATATTAAAATAGAAAATATATGAAAGCAGCAGTATTTCGAGCGCACAATAGAGATCCAAATAGAGTTGTTAAAATTGAGGAAATTGATATTCCAAAGATAAATCCTAATGAGGTTTTGATAAAAGTTGAAGCGGCCTCTTACAATTATGATGATCTTTGGGCTATTTGGGGAGAACCTATTAAAGTACCGATGCCTCATATATCCGGCACTGATATTTCAGGGACAATTGAAGAGATAGGCGAAAATGTAACGTCCTTAAAGGTAGGCGACAGAGTAGTATCCCATGCGAATCTAAGTTGCAGAATTTGCAGAATGTGTACTTCTGGCAGGGAATATGATTGCGAGAAAAGACAAGTATGGGGATTTCAAACTGGACCATTATGGGGCGGTTACTGCCAATATACCCACTTGCCTGAAGTGAACGTTATAAAAATTGCAGACAATGTAACATTCAATGATGCTGCAGCAATATCTATGGTAGGCATGACTTCTTGGCATATGTTAGTTGGAAGGGCAAATATTAAGCCAGGTCAAACAGTTCTAGTAATGGGGGGAACTAGTGGTATAGGAATGGCTGGAATACAAATTGCCAAGCTCTACAATTGTAATGTAATCGCTACCGCAGGGAACAAAGATAAAATGGATAAATGCTTGGAATTGGGGGCAGATAATGTGGTTAACCACAGGGATTCAGAATGGCCTAAAAAAGTAAGAGAACTAACGAAAAAGAAAGGTGTAGATATCATCTTTGAACACATAGGAAAAAAAGCATTTTCACAAGAGGTATCTCTGTTAAAAATGGGAGGAATCCTTGTATCTACCGGCGCAACAACAGGATACGAGTCAAATATTGATCTAAGATATCTTTTCTTCAGAGGCATTACTTTGATGGGATCAACCCAAGGAACAAAAGCTGAATTAGAAGATGTGTTATACTGGACTTCAAAAGGTAAACTAAAGCCATTAATTAACATTGTTTTGCCTTTTAATGACATGGTCAAAGGACACGTAATGATGGCCAATGGCGAACAAATAGGAAAAACAATTACCACTCCCCAAAAAATTTAATTTCGATAGGCATTTTACATAATTATTTTTCAAAACCATCAACAAATAATCAATTCATATCAATCAACTAAAATTGTTAATGACATCAAGTTTAAAAAACAATTAAGAACAAGCAAATCTTTAATTATAGATACTAAATAATAGTTACAAACTGAAAAGAATAACAAAAATATTAAGTTTTTAGTTAACAATTACAATCAATAAATTAAACAAATATGATTCAATTCCTATAAATATATTTTATAAATTAATGATTATTTATGGAACAGAGAATTGGCCGAGAAGTTCACCTAAAACAATATCCTAATGGAATGCCTTCTGAAGAAATATTTGAAATTGTGAAAGTAGATATTCCGCAACCTAAAGAAGGAGAATTCCTTGTCAAAAACTTATGGATGTCCGTTGACCCCTATATGAGAGGTAGAATGAAAAGCCCCGAAGAATCCAAAAACTATATTTCTTCATATAGATTAAGAAAACCTCTTGAAGGTTCATGCATAGGTCAAATAATCGAGTCCTTTAATAACAACTATAGAGTTGGAGAATTCGTTCTTGGAAATTTTGGATGGAGAGATTACTGGATTTCAAATGGGAAAGACATTATGAAAGTAAATTCTAAAATAGCACCCATTCAAACATATTTGGGAGCATTAGGAATGCCAGGCCTTACCGCATATGTAGGCCTGATAAATATAGGCAAATTAAATGAAGGAAAAGATACTGTATTTATTTCTGCTGCTTCTGGAGCGGTGGGTTCTATTGCTTGCCAAATAGCAAAAATAAAAGGATGTCACGTTGTTGGAAGCGCAGGTTCTGATGAGAAAGTAGAATGGCTGTATGACAATATTAAATTGGATTATGTATTTAATTATAAAACTATTGGTGAAAATAATCTATCTTCTGAATTAAAGAAAGGTTGTCCAGAAGGAATTGATCTTTATTTTGATAATGTCGGAGGAAAGCATCTTGAAGCGGCTCTTGATAACACAAAGACTTTTGGAAGAATAGTACTTTGTGGTATGATATCACAATATAATGTTACTGCACCATATGTGGGACCGTCAAATATATTTTTAGCGATAACAAATAGAATTAGATTACAAGGTTTTATTGTAACAGATTACTATGAAATGTTTAATCAATTTCAGGAAAATATATCAAATTGGATAAAAGATGGCAAAATTAAATGGAAAGAAACAATCATTCAAGGTTTAGAAAATTCGCCCAAGGCATTTATTGGATTATTCAAAGGAGAAAACTTTGGAAAAATGTTAATAAAAATTGCAGAGTAAAAAACAAAAAAATAGATAAATGATCTTCCGCTAGCAATATTATTTTCTGATTCTTTATAGAATTAGATATGATAAAAAATCTGTATCGATTTTTTTGATGGGAATTAACAGCTTTTGCTAAAACAGGATTATTTTAACAATAATGCAAATAAAGAGAATTCCTTATTTTGTTCAATCCAATTGAACGAATTATATATGCTATGTATATTATTTCAATATACCGTAACATCATACTTCAAATGAAATAATACGTTTTCTTGTATATTGACATTAAAAAACATACTACTTATTCATAAATATCATTTTTCTAATTGTTTCATACTTTCCACTGATTTATTTTCTGTAGTGCGAAGCAAAGGTATTATTTATATTGGATTTTAAATCTTTTACAAATTGCTCGTGAATTAAACTTCCATATATAACCAGATCTCTTGAAAAACTATTTAATCGAGTCACTAGTTTGGTATTTGTTATTTCCCTATTTGAGTTAAAGTCTTGCGAAGAATTGATAGAAATTCCATATGGCAAACTCCATCCATAACATTGCCTAATAGTCGTCCGCATATGATCCATTACAGTTAATCCTTTTTCGTGAGAAGAACAAATATAACCAAAAGTTTTACCTGCAAAATCCGACCAAAAGTGATCTAAAAAGTTCTTCAATGAGCCTGACATTGAGCCGTGATAATCAGGTGTCGCAAGAATAAACGAATCAGCCCAGGCTACCAATTCAGTTGCTAAATGGATATTTGCAGTATTGGCATTTGTTACGTTGTGATAGAAAGGCAATGGATTGTCATAAAGATTTAATAATTTTGTCTCAGCTCCGTTTTGATTAACTTTTTCAAGGGCAATTCTTAATGTTTCTGTACTAAAAGAATTACTTCGCATGCTTGAACCTAAACCTAGAACTTTTAAGCTCATTGTTGTCCAAACCTCCAATGAAAATGAAAAATAAATAATTTCACATAATATAGCTGTTTCGATAATTTATAAATCCAATAGTTTACAAATTATATAAATTACCACAGACAATACTTTAGTTTTAAACGCTTTTTCTTACACTTTTTGATCTTTTTTATTTTGTTTAATCTTAAAGTTGCAAACTGAATGTCCTTAGGCTTTTCTATGTATTACATCTAATTTTGAATCCAAAAGTTTTTCAAATAGGTTAATTTCAATATAGATATAGTCCCTAAGGTTTTTCTGCAATCATAATAAACGGACAATCTTAATCTAAGAAAGTGTGATTATTATTTTTTTTGATTTTTCTTTGGTTGGGCAATATACTTGTTCATTTCTCATTTTGGCATGTTTCTTGACTTTATAATCAAAATCTAGATCTTAACTTTTGTATAGTATTTGCCATATAACTTTTCATGAAATTGCCTCAACATCGCATACATCGAAATTTTTACCCTTCTCCCCTTCCATAAAATTTAAGGCAATCGTAGCAATCTGCACATGATTTAAGAAATTATTTTTTTCAGAGTTGTTAAGAACAGGACATCTTTGTCTTACCATATTAATTCTGATCGCTGCAATTTCAACCAAACCTCAATTCTGTAAATCCGCTGGGTGTTTATAAATTGCAATTTTCGTCATTTTCAATACTTAGATAAATCATAAAGACCATATTATTGAACGACTTTTAGATGACATTGCATCTGTCTTTCGTTGTCGATACATTGTATGTTTTAGAAATCAAATTTTTGTATCGCTATTTGCCTTAGTTACCAATTATCAATTACTAATTCTAAATGATGATTATATAATTTTTATAAACAATTTCATCATAGATCAAATTATACTGATTTTTGTTAAACGAAATATTACTTCTACAATTTTTAATTGATTATTCATTATATACATCTATCCATCTCAACTCGTATACGGTTAAGTTATATCATTTCATTAAAAACTTTCTTAATTTTTCATAAACTATTGCGGTTTTTTCTACAAATGGCGAATGTCCAGCATCTTGGACTGTTAAAACCTCAGCATCCTTAAGAATGTCTTTGAATTTTTTTAAATGATCAATAGGTATTAGATTATCGTTCTGCCCCCAAATTATTAGACAAGGAACATTTTCAATTTGTTTTAATCTTTTAAGATCAATGGTTGTTGTTGTACTATTCTTAAACGCTGAATAAAATGCATGTTTTGCACCGATCTCTCCAATCGTGCTTATAAAAATATCTACATATATGGGAAGAAGTCTTGTTCGTTCTGCAAGCAGATCTTCAAATACTCTTGTTACTTTTTTATACCTCAATATAGAATCTGGTTCAAGTGCCGCACTCAGATAATTTTCTAATAATGGTGTTGGTTGACTTAACATGCCTGATGAATCTATTAATATGAGTTTATCTATCTGGTCTCTGTTTTCTATTGCATAATCTATAGCTATATATCCACCTAATGAATGACCTACTATGATTATTCTGTCTTTATCATTTATTTCAATTCGTCTAAGAAAGCTTTTAATAAATTGGCTAAAATATCTTATTGTATACTCTAGTTCAGGAGGTTTGTCACTTTTACCAAAACCTATTAAATCTACGGAAATAGTATGAAATTTTTCAGACAAAGCTTGAGGTATATCTCGCCATATTAGTGATGAGGAGCCGAGCCCGTGGATAAACAAAACATGTTTATTGTTTCCTATACCGTGTTCATAATATTTTATTTTTAAACCTTCTCCTAATTCTGTAAACATTTTGTTAACAAATAGATTATTGTATGATTAATAAATTATTAATGTTATATATTTGGACACAATAGTTATTTTAAATATATTGTTCTGCACGATCCAGATTTAAATAAATATCATTTACTAATGAATATCAAAAAGTTACAAAAAAACGACATTGAATAAAGATATTCTCTTCTTTATCAATTATATGTAATATTAAAAATTTATATA
>JBQCGN010000279.1:0-4851 GCA_051955655.1 Candidatus Nitrosocosmicus sp.
AAAGAAAAAGACGAGAGCAATTTTACAGAAAGCATTAGTGAAAACCATTATACTAACGGTCATATGGAAACCGTAGACACGGCAGACGTCTCATTGAAATTAGATTCTGGTAATAGTGGAAAGGCAATTTGTGAAAATGAAAATAGCTATAATGATTTTGAAAAGAAAGTATTTGATTTACCATCGTTGAATAATAGTGGCTATTTGACTAATAGTAAAGGAGAGAATACTTATGAAAAAAATGACTCTGAATTATCTCACAATAATATAAATAATCAATATGATTCGGTGTCCAAAGCTGTTGATAACAATACTCTTAACTATAGTAATTTACCTGAGAATCCCATTTTTCAAACTTCCGTTTTTCCATCTCGGTTAATTTCCCAAGAACAAACCCGATCTCATACTGAATCTGGCAATAATATTAATTCCCAATTGAATTACTGGAATATGCAGCAGCAGCATTACACTAATTTATCAAATGATAATAATCTGATAAAGAAAACTGTTAGAAAACCCATTTTAAAAAAGACTTTTACGCTTAAAAAAATAGGCTACAAAGTTATTCCCTATGAAGACGAAAATGATTCTAGATACTGTTTTACAAACGAAAATATTGTTTTTGTAAATAAAGCTCATTCTACATAAAAGGTAGAAAGTGAAAGAGGAGATGAGTTTCTCTTTAGGCATATTACAAATATTGTAGCAGAAGTTGTTGTAGGCTCCAGATATCCAGAAGCTCGTGATATTCTCGAAATTCAAAATAAACTCATATCCGAAGCAATAAAATTGCATGATTATTCATTGTTGAAAAAATAGATAGAAACGACTAAATCTGACTCTTTTTTTTAATTTATTACATGGCTTTTCAATTTATGCCTGGAGCAACAGCTGTTGGTATTACTTATAATAATGGTGTATTATTAGCTTCTGAAAGAAGAATTTCATATGGTAATTTTGTGGTTAATAAAAATACAAAGAAAACATTTACGGTTACTGATCATGTGGGTGCGGCCTGTGCGGGAATGGTTGCTGATATGGAGGTGCTAGTAAGGCAAGTAAGTGCATTGTCCAAAATTAGAAGATTGGAGACAAGAAGAGATATTCAACCTAATTCTGTTGCGAAATTAATGTCTGTCATTATGTTTGAGAGAAGATATTTTCCTTTATTAACTCAAGTAATAGTTGGAGGAATTAATACTCGACCTGAAATTTATACTTTGGACCCCCTTGGATCTGTTTTGCCTGACAGATATGCAGCAGTTGGAACAGGCGCAGAAATGGCATTGGGAGTTATGGATGCGGATTATTCTGAAAGTTTGGATGAAGAAAAGGCAACTTCTCTTGCCTTACGAGCCATTCGCTCTTCAATACAAAGAGATTCAGCAAGTGGCGATGGAATTGATATGCTCATCATTAATCAGGAAGGGAAAAAAGAACTCTCTCACAAATCTTCCTAATTTATATTAAATTATTATTTTATATGTTATTTGTTTTAATAGTTATAATTAGTCGTTCTTTATAATCTCAATCAAAGAGGGATTGTAATGTGTTTATAAATTAATTTCATATCATTTTTATATGTTAAACCAATAAAGAGATAAAAATAAAACACTTTAAAATTAATCATACTCTGTATCAAATAACTCCGTTTTACAAAATATTATATTATATTGTCTATATTTTGACCTTTTTTTTATTTTATCTTACATAATAACAAAAAAATCATACTTGTTAAAGATACCCAATACTTTTATTTTATATCTCTAATGAGCTGCTAATGACAGGCAATAAAATAATAACAATTGCAGTTATGCTTACTCTAGTATCCTTTGTTGCTTTATCTAGTAATTCTCAGCCCTTATTCGCTAAAACAACTAAAGATAAATCTAATGCTGATTCGCAGACTTCTAGTAGTCAAAATAAAGATAAATCTAATGCTGATCCGAAGACTTCTAGTAGTCAAAGTTTAAGTTCCGCAAATACAAGTAGCGACTTAGATAAAATGCAATTTCAACAATTTGGTACCTGTCTTGGTATAGCTGCAGGTAAAGATAGCTTTGCCACAGAAAAAGAAGTTAAAAATTGTTTCATGATAGTTTACAGTTCTGAACCATCATCTAGCAGCGGTACAACTTCTTCAAGTAGTAGTAAATAACATCAATAAAGTATTGTCATAATAACCACTATCTGCAAGACCAAAATTTGTTTGTAGCAATTTAAAAATGAATCAATCTTTTTTTATTAAACCTTCATTCATCTTATTCATTTGAATATATGTAAAATACCCTCTTTTTTTTAAAATAAGCCGTAGCCAAAATATCCTTTATCTTTTATTATTTATTACAATGATATATACAAATTACCTCTTGCTATGATGTTTCAAGACATCAATTAACAATAAATGACACAAAAAAATTCGTTAGTTTTGGCATCAGGTTTCTTTTTGTAATACAAAAAAATAAAGGTCGTGTTATTATCAATCATATGGGGGCTCGTAGCGCAGACCTTTGAGGGCGTAAAATGGATAGCGCGGACGCCTCCTAAGCGTCAGGCCGAGGGTTCAAATCCCTCCGGGCCCGTAATAAATTTGACCATACGTTCGGGTCGTTCTTTTAATAAGGATTTTGTGGACATCCGAGAAAGAACGATTATAGAAAATTGATTCCTCAATTATTCACATATAGAAGGCCATGTTAAAGGCATATTCAAAATGTTAGATGAAGATAAAAGATATCCGGAAATAGTTTAGCAGATTTCTGCTGTTAGTGGAGCCCTTGATAGCGTTATTGAAGTAATAGTTCAGGATTTGGTTGAACATTATGTAAATCAGACAGATGATGATACTCCATGGAGGAATACAGATTTAGAATTAAAGGAGACTAAAATTTTATTTAATCTTTATAATTTAGTCTATTTTTAACATTCTCAATTGCATAAAAGTAAGAATGATTCTGTTAAAAATAATAACTATAAAAATAAAATGGCAATAGGTGAAGCGCATAATATAACAACAAGTGCAAAATAAAATCATTGATACCGGTGAATAAAGAGTTGTTGCTCACGCCTAATCTGAATAGGCCTGAATATTGTATTTAGAATCCATTTTGTGTAAATTTTTGTTGATAAAAAAATAAAAGAAAGTAATTTATTTTTTGATAATCTCTATCGTACCTTTCATGGTATAAGGATGATATGCACAATGATACGTGATTGTTCCGGTCACGTTTGTTGGATTAAATGTTAAATGACCAGAACCATCTTGCAATACGTCTCCAGATGATGGAAGATTATCTGCTCCAGTATCTACGATTAATTGATGCTTTGTATCTGTCGGATTTTGAATGTTTATAATATTATTAGTATTTGCCATAACCTTTATTGTTGGATTTTGTGCAGAATTGCTAGAATTTATCCATTTATAAACGCCGTCTGTTACTTCCTTTACTGTCAAGTTAATTGTGGTGGCAGAATTGGATGTATGGCTGCTAGTAGCATTAGTAGTGGTAGCGGCGGTAGAAGCAATGGGTGATGAGGTAGAGCCATTTGATCCTTGAGATACAACTGTAGTAGTATTATCTTCTGCAAGTGCCTTTTGAAAATTATTGGTCAATACAATGCAAAAAGCAAAGATTAACGAGGAAAATAGCACGGTCGATAAGAATGTCAAAGTTACAGCATTTGTAAGTCTTTTCATATTACATGATCTTAAAAGAAATAAATTAATTTTTGTTAAAAATGTTATAGAAAATTTTTATATTTGCTGCGGTCATTTTGTATCAAAATATAATTATTTGTGATTTGTAAATTATTTGGCAAATAAGATATTTGTGTTCCATTCGTTATAGATTCCACAAGTAGACTAGCGGTTCTGACCATCTTCTCTGCTATTCTAGAATCAATGGCAGAGTAATGGTAGAAATGGTAACTACAGATGTCTAGGCGAATAGAACCTGAAATATATTGTTTATAATATATGTTATAAAAAGGATTGGTAAAATATTTTATAAAAACTAATACTAAACTAATTTAAAAATAAGTTGTGTATGTTATGTTAAAATTTATTGTGTATGTTTTATTTTTAATAATTTTCACTAACCATATATTGCAATCTCAATCTTTTTCATTGAGTTTTATTCATTCTAATTATCCTAGCAGAAATACAACATTGTCTGGATATATGGGATGTTTTATAGATTTCAAAACTAGCAACTGTGATGATTGTCCCCCAAGCTGTCTTTCATTTAACTCTTCAAATATTATAGTTGATAATAAAATTTTGGCAAAGAATATTGACAAAGTTTTTGAAAATCAGTTAAGGCAGATATCTGAAGTAAGATCAGGAGTTAATAAAAATGATACATATACAGCAAGTATCTATCTATACAGTTTACTTTTAAAAAATCAAATTAAACTACCTGAATTAAATTTACTGGAACAGCTCATAAACGATAGCCAAACTACGAATTCACTTGTTTTTTTAGGTAAAGATGTGAAAGATAAATTAAATTTATTGACATCAGATAATAGTAGTAGCAGCCCTATTGCAATTTCCATAGTAAACATTATCTCTAAAAGCATCGATCTATTGATTGATGGTGACAGTATTTTATCTACAATCGAAGGGAATCCAAATTTAATGCATGATTTACCAACTCAAAAGAAATGGATACTTGAAGTCTTAGATAATGCCATTATAGGATGTGACGAATCAGGATTGGCAGGATGTTTGGCCTCATCAGTTGCCTCATCTGGAATTTCATAGATGCCATAATAAAAGACATAATTTTAACCTTGACGTGTCAATTTTTCTTTTCAAACAAAATATAGCATTAAATACAGTGAAATATT
>JBQCGN010000280.1:0-5492 GCA_051955655.1 Candidatus Nitrosocosmicus sp.
CCTTCCAACTGATCTAAATAACAATGCAGAAAAAATTAGAATAATAGAAATAAGAATTGAAGATATAATTTGAGGAATTGAATTATGAAAAATTATACCAATTGATATAACAATAATAGATACAATAGCAATTATCGGAATCCAATTCTTTAAAATATTCCTCAAAGATATCTTTATCATAATAAGAAATACTTAAACAGAGATTAAAATAAACTTATAAGACTAAAAATAATATACCAAGGAAAATAGATGTAATTAAACTTCCAGAATACAAATACATTAGGCCATAAATTTTCAATCGATTAATTCAACGATCCCTTTAGTTAACATAATTCTTCTCAATTCTTTAGCCAGATCTGTTACGGTAATAATTCCTACTACCTTTCCTTCAGAAATTACAGGCAAGCGTCTAATTCTATTATTAATCATACGTTGCACGGCTACATCTACAGGAGTATTAGGTTCTGCAAAAGTCTGAATTTTAGACATCAGCTCAGATATTTTAACATCGGAAGATTTTTTATCCTCTGCACAAACTCTCTTCACAAAATCTCTTTCAGTTATTATTCCCAAAGACTTTTCTTCATCATCTTGAACTATTAACGAACTAATTCTTTTTTCTTTCATTAACAATGCTGCATCTAAAGCAGATTTAGCGAAATTTATTGTTATAACCTGATTTGTCATTATCTGGCTAACTATTTCTTGCATACAATTTTTTAAAATAATAAATAAAAAAAGATTTCCAAAGATGGACAAAAAATACAAGAAATAGGTTTATAATTACATTAGTTTTTTTCCTGGGAATAATGAGGATATATAATTACCTGAATCCAAAAGATTTAAAATGCTGAAAGTTAAATAATAACATAGAAATGGAAACAAAAAATAATATTTTTAACAAAATATTAAGTTGGATTCGCCTTGTTAAAGCATCAAGAAAGCACAAAGTTACAGCATAAATCACAGTAGTAAAAAGTACAAAAAATTATATTTTTTAGGTTTCAAATATAAATGGTATAATAAATATAATATTATAGTAACCTATAAGACATTATTTTTATCGATGTGAATGTTATAAAATTATAGTTTTAAAAAAATAAAAAATTTTAGATTACTTGCCACGGTCTTGTAGCAAACGTAATTCCAAGTCCTGCAGCGATTATTATACTTTGGTATATGATGTTGTTAATTGGAATTGGTTTCAGTATTGGATCTCCAACTACCTGGACAGTTTGACCTGGACCTAATCCTGGACCTACACCTGCAATGTTAAGCTGAGTATGCACGTGGTATATACCAGGCTCTAAAGCTTTGGCTTCAAGCCTATATGGTATTTTAGCTTGGGCAGGAATATCAATTATATTTCCAGGTGGATCTCTACTTACAAATTCCCATCTATTACCAGCGTTCGTTGATTCACTGAAAAGTGAAAGCCATCCTCTTAACGGTCTGTTAACCAAACTTTGGAGTTCTCCTGTAACTACGATAGTATCCCCAGTATGGACAGATTGTGCAGAAAATGCTTCATTATTGATTCTGACGAATCTACTCTGAAGTTGGGCTTGAACACCGTGACCTTGAGCATCTGGTATTAATGCTATCAAAGCTAAAACTGATGCAGTTCCAGCAATAATAGTAACAATTAGAAATACCATAGCGGAGTTGTTGCCGCTTTTCATATTCATCTAGGCTTTCATCTATAAACATAGATAAAAAGTTTACTATAATAAAATTTTTAATTTGATTAAAACAGATATATTTTAAAAGCCAACAATATTAATTTCGTCATACACAAATCCACGATTTAATTAATAGCATTAACACGATATACATTATTGCTTTTTTTAGTTAAATATAAATAAACTAAAATTTTCATGTTAACAGCACCATAACTATAGTATTAAATCTACAAGTTTTTGTTGTAGTACCTGTAATAAAAAATTCTGACGACAGTCGAGGATTGATTTTGGTCATGTGCCTACGGGCATATGTTACAATATGACAAGTGTCAATATACAAGTTGAATGCAAAAAATCGATAGTATAGTTGTACGGCAATTACCGTTAGAAAGGCATAATCATGTGGTTTTAAAAAAAAGAACAAATTTCATACAGTATATTATTGAAAATTTTAGGAATTAGTTTGATATATTTGTCCAAAACTATACATTGTAATCAATTTTGGACCTTTATTTTAACAATTATTTCTATTAGACGTTTTTTTAATTGTCAAAAGAATTAAAATCCCATTATATTTACACGACGGGTAGTAATATATAATAATATATGCATAAGTTAGATTATGAATCAAAATAACAATTTTAAACCAGATAGTCATGAAAGCGATATTTTATGTGATTATTGTGGGAACATTTTGGAAGCATGTATGTGTGTTTGCCCATATTGTGGAGACAGAGATAAATGTGAATGCTGTATCCTTGATGCAGCTACAGGTGGATAAAAAAAAGTAAAATAAAAACAAATTCCAAACTATAATAAGAGCAAATATCAATACTATGTAATAAATAATGGAAAGTCATAGAGAATCCCTTTCTTGGGTAATTGGTGGACCTCAAGGAAGTGGAGTTGATTCTGCAGCAAATATTTTCATAAAATCAGTTGCAATGGCTGGATTATACGTTTTTGGTAAGAGAGAATACTATTCAAATATTAAAGGAGAACATAGTTATTTTTCAGTAAGAATATCAAATGAACCGATAAGATCACATGTAGATGAAATAGATATATTAGTTACTTTTGATGCTGAAACAGTAATACGTCATTCGCCTTATCTGACAGACAATGGAGTATTAATTTATGATCCAGAAATAAAATCAAAAAAAATAGAGGATGTTCACACTTTGGATCACTCATCAAAGAAAAAGATAAAAGAAATACTAGAAAATAATAAAAAAAGTTATGATTTTATTGGAATATTAGAAAATCTAAAAGAGAGAAATGTAAATTTAATTGAATTACCATATATTGATTTGATAAGAGAGTTTTCAGAAAAAACTAATGATCATTCACTTAGTAAACTTGCAAGAATAACTAATGTGATATCCTTGGCAGCTTCATTAGCGATTTTTAACTTTGATCCAAAAAGGATGGAAACAGGAATTAAAGCCATATTTCTAAATAAGCCAAAAATTGCAGGAATAAATATTGAAGCTGGAAATTATGCATATAATTTTATAAAGTCAAAATATCCAGAAATTACTACAAAATTTTTAACCAATTTTGAATTTGAAAAAGCAAATAAAAATAACGATATCATTATTGCTCAGGGAAGTCAAACATCGCCACTTGGAAAAATAGTAGCTGGTTGTAGGTTTCAATCATACTATCCAATTACTCCTGCAAGTGATGATAGTGAGTACTTGGAATCCAATTCAATAATAAGCCAGATTGACAATAAAGATGGTTCAATAGTAGTAATTCAAAGCGAAGACGAAATTTCAGCAATCACAATGGCAATAGGAGCTTCGTTAACAGGAACTCGTAGCTGTACTGCTACTTCAGGTCCAGGGTTTTCTTTAATGGCTGAAGCTTTAGGTTGGGCAGGAATGAATGAAATACCACTAGTTGTTTCGCTTTACCAAAGAGCGGGACCATCAACTGGATTACCTACAAGGCATGAGCAAGGAGATCTCTTATTTGCTATAAATGCAGGTCACGGAGAATTTCCTAGGATCGTATATGCATCAGGAGATATTGAAGAGAGTTTTTATGATACAGTGAAGGTATTCAATTACGCAGAAAAATTCCAGTTACCTGTTATTCATATGTTAGATAAATTCATTGCTAATAGTATAATTACATGCAAAATGTTTGACTATAAAAAAATAAAAATAGAAAGAGGTAAATTATTAGATCAATATAGTACAGATCACACTTTAAATTATTACTCGACGTCAGATTCAAATAAAGAACATTTTAGACGTTTCAATCTGGAAGAAGGAGCTGTATCTACAAGAGTTGCATTAGGAACTAAAAATACAATATTTTGGAATACAGGAGATGAGCATGACGAACAAGGTCACATTACTGAAGATCCATATATCAGAAAAAAAATGGTAGAAAAAAGAATGTCAAAGTTACAATTAATTCTTGAACAAACTCCAGAAAGCGATCAAATTACCATAGAATTTGAAGATAAACTCAAAGAAGACGTCAAACACATCGTTATAATTTTAAGCTGGGGATCTACAAAAGGAGCCATATTAGACACTTTAGAGAAAATATCATTAGAATTTACAAATATAAAATTTATCTATATCCAAATTAAATTATTACATCCTTTTCCATCAAGACTATTGGAAGAAACTATCGATAAAAAAATAAAAAATCATTTGAAATCTGATTCAAATAGTACGACAACTATAATAAGTATAGAGATGAACTATATGGCTCAGTTAGACGTTCTCTTAAAACAAAATACAAAAATTGACACAGATTTTAACATTTTAAAATATAACGGTAGACCAATCTCATTTTCAGAATTATATAATTCAGTATTAAACATAATAAATAACAATAATAATACAGCAAAAAGGGTGATTTTAGAAAATGGAGTATAAACTATCTGATTACAAAACAGAAGTCCATAACGATTGGTGTCCAGGCTGTGGAGACTTTGGTATTCTAAATGCAATTCAAATGTCCTTGTCAGAGCTTAAAATAGATCCTCATGAGGTTGCTCTATTTTCAGGTATAGGTTGTTCAGGAAAAACACCTCATTTTATTCATACTTACGGAATACATACTTTGCATGGAAGAGTGCTCCCATTTGCACAAGGAGCAAAGCTATCTAACCCTAATTTAAAAATAGTTGCAGCAGGTGGAGATGGAGATGGTCTTGGTATTGGGTGCGGACATTTTGTCAATGCAGGAAGAAGAAATGTCAATATTACTTATTTGATCTATAATAATGGAGTTTATGGTTTAACAAAAGGGCAAGCTGCACCTACATTAAAACTGGGTATGAAAACTAAATCATTACCTCAGCCAAATATAAATGAAAGCATAAATCCTATTTCTTTGGCTTTAATCAGCGGATTTACGTTTATCGCAAGAGGATATGCTTACGATATAAAGCATTTAAAAGAAGTAATAAAAAAAGGTATCACGCATAACGGACTTTCTTATATTGACATATTGCAGCCGTGTCCAACATATAATGATATTAATACAAAGGAATGGTATCAGAGTTATGAAACAGATAAAGAAGATCCTTCGATAAGGATACCAAAAATTTACAAATTAGAAGAGGAAGGATATAATGGCATTGTAAATGACGAAAAAGAAATACCGTATAAAATATCACTAGCTTTAGAAAAATCAAGGGAATGGGAAAAAAGAATACCAGTTGGGATATTTTATCAAAACGATAAAGCTATAACATATGAAGAAAGAATTGAAAATAGAATTGAAAATTATTTCTCATTACCACCTGCAAAACAAAAAATAAACGATAAAGACGGATATACA
>JBQCGN010000281.1:0-7890 GCA_051955655.1 Candidatus Nitrosocosmicus sp.
AATATGATATATGAAACCTTTTTTATCAATACAAATATTAAAAGAAGAACAATATGTTACTATCCAATCTTTCAATTGGTTAACATCATTGATTATAAAAATTTGAGATCCATCATTTATTTCCATACATCGTGGAGAATCATCATTAACAAATTTTTTTTTCATTAAAGGATATTGCAATCCTATTACTTCGTCAATTTTTTTAAAATTTCTTAATAACAAAAATTTTTCTAATAAAGTTTGATTAGATGGTACATGTAAATTGATGGGTATATTTTTATTTTTTAAGTTTTTCATAAGAACTTTCACATCTTTGTCCAATGCATTATGATTTTTTGTATCAAAGAATGTATATTGTTTATAAACTGTTCTATTAAAAAAATAGTCATCATCAAATTTGGGATTATATAACGTAAAAAATTTATTATCAATATCAAAACAAAAGGGATTTAAAGTTTTGCAAAAATTAAATTCATTATCTTTTAATTGTTCAATAATATCTAAGTCCAAGTATTTCGAGCATCCACCTAATCAGACTCGAATTACGATTCTTCTCCAATAATTCAATAATTAATTTCAGAACAGATCCTGTATTATAATCATCCGTCAATAAATTCATAAATTTTATCCTCAACTGTTTTTCATTATAGTTATTTTGTTCAGTTAAATCTTTTTCTTGAAATATATTCATTGTAATGTATTTATCAATTTTGTCACAAATGTCAAGTTCTTTAATATCGAAATCTATATCATTCTTATAATGATAAGATAGAAAGAAAATTTTTAAAACGTTTGGATTATATTTTTTCAAAATATCCGATATTAAAATTGTATTACCTGTAGAATTAGACATTTTTTCACCTCGAACATTAACTAAACCTACATGAATCCATGCTTTATGATGCGATAATTTATTATTTTTTTTATCGAAATTTTTCGAAATTTCGTCAATGAACTCATGATGAGGGTATAATAATTCTCTCGCCCCCCCATGCATGTCATATATTCCCTCAAATACATATCTTATAATTTCATAGTCTTGGAAGTGCCATCCAGGTATCCCGCTTGTTAAAGTTCTATGAATTTCTGAATTACCAATATCTTTTATTATGCCCTTTGGATAAAAATTTTCAGAGTTCCATAAAATAATATCGGTTTGATTATGTTTACCTTTAGATATATCAATAGGCATGTCGTTAATTTCATCATAAGACAATCCAAACGGACTGTCAATATTATTGGAAATATTTAGATATACATTTCCAGCAAATGAATAGCCATCAGGCGAAAACAAAATATTAACTACGTCTTTTTCAATTACTTGAATAAAGTCAGAAACTCGAGTAAAAATAAAATTATTCGCAATTTGCAGACTATTGATATCATCTATTAAATCAGTAAAAAGGATATCGGCCATATCAAAAATTTTATCTTTGTTAGAGACATACTTTTGATAAATCTTTGGATCTATATCGGTTAATTGCATTAAGGCTAGTGGAGAGTATCCCATAAATTTATGAAAGTTAATCAAGAAATTAAAGAAAACAAAAATTCTAGCATGTCCAACATGACATTTTTCATAAAGGGTTGGACCGCAAATAAATATTTTCAAATGAATAAAGAAAATATTATCAACTTATATTATTATTTGTTTTAGTAGTTGTATATTTTAATTTTAAGATACTATTTATAACTAATTGTAAAATATAAAATTGAATCAGTTTTCAATATTATTTTTGTATTTTTTCATGGTTCCGATAATTATTTTTACTTCATCGATATTTTTAGTAAGTCTGCCTATCTTAATACAATCTCTTATGTCCCTCGACTTTAGGTCATTCCATACTTTGTTTGCAATTTGTTCTGAAGTCTCAGGTTCAATACAGCATTCTTTAAGAAGTATATTTTTGGTTATTTTCGAAAAATCATTAAAAGTGTATTTTTTAAAATGTAAAACAAGAAATCTTGAAAGTAATGGTGATAATAATTTTTTTTCATTGTTACATGAAGCAAATACCCACGTTTTCATAACAGATTTTCGCGTCTTTTCAAATTTTGTTTCACTGAGTATACCTGTTTCCATTAAACTAAGAAGAGCAGCCTGATCTTTGACTGCCATATATTCAATCTCGTCTACGATCAAATATCTTGGCCTATTTATAAACAAATAATCCATCATTCCTGCTTTAGTACTATGACTGCCCAAAGTAAAATATGATCGTTGCAGATTCATACATGCCATTAAAAACAAAGTTTTGGCACAACCAGGAGGACCAACTAATAAAATATGTACAGGTAGATTGGATCGGAAGGCAAAATAAAAAATTTTCTTTATATTCTCATAACCGACAATATTTTCGAAAAGAGAAGTATTTTGTATTTCAGATTTAAAATTTAAATTAATATGATTTGCTAATCGGTTATCATCAAAGATCAATTTATCATCCCTTTTTAATATTTTATTATGCTTAATACCATCCATATTAATAACTTCAGATAGTAAATGAAATTTATTATTATTATATTAATCTAAAATTTTTACTATACATATATAATATTAAATACTTAACTTAAGTCATGATGTGATCCATTTAATACTTATCAACAACAAATACTACATATAAAGCCGCAAATAAAAATTCTGAAACAATTGAGTATATAAAATCATTGTTATTACTATCAATTCTAAATACAAGGCCTCCAAGATAGCATTTGCACATTAATCCTGAATAATAATAAAAATGTATTATAGTGTTAGAGTCTTTTTATTTTAATCTCGTCCTCATCCTCCTTATTTCCCTTAATACAGTTAGTATGAATGGTCTTTATAGGAACAAAGTTAAGTTTTCCTTTAGGTATTCGTTCCTCTATTTGCAGATTTAAGAAAATTTTTTCTAAATTTTTTTTATGTTGAAAACATGTAACTCCAATCATAAATTTATCATTTTCAATACCATTTACTTCGATTATATACTCAGGAGGTAGGAAGCATTTGTTTTTATTGTCAACAAAAGAGCAATTTTCAGGAAACAATTAATGATTTGTTAATCTACATAGTTAAACTTTTCTGAAAAAGTTAACAGAACAGTCTCTTATCAACAAATGCCTAGACTATATATATAAATTATTAAAAAAAAGGAAAAGAGCATTTGCTAAAAATTTTATTTCAAATTTATTTTATATGCATTAATTGTATTATATCGCTTGGAGATGCCATTGTGGCAAAATGTAGTATTGGACCATACCATATACCAAAAATTACCATGAATCCTATAGCAAATATTAGCACAGCTATAATAGGTTTTGGCTCTCTTTGCCTGATCCTATTCTCACCGTCTTCCATATACATTTTTCTTATTATCCAAATATAATATCCCAAAGATAACCCGCTATTTAAAACCCCTGCAATTGCAAGGTAAGGACCCCACCATACCTGATGTCCGCTGTCTATAGCTGAGCCAAATAATAGCAATTTACTCCAAAAGCCATTCAAAGGAGGTATTCCAGCTAATGCCAACAAGGCTACTGTCATAGCAATTGCAGTAATTGGCATCCTATAGCCAAGTCCCTTAAATTTTTCAATATTATACCCTGTAATTACTATAATTACGGCTGTGGCCGCAATAAATGCTGCAGATATCATAACTGCGTGATTGAGTATATGAAATAAAGAAGCTGCAATACCGGCAGCAGCAAATGGAGCCACAGCCAAGCCTATCAATATATATCCCGCTTGTGCAAGGCTTGAATAGGCAAGCATTCGCGGTACACTTTTCTGAGTGAGTGCTCCAAGGTTTCCCACAGTCATGGTGAATACAGCAATTATAGCAAGTACGAATGACCAATGTACATTTAATGCAACCAACCCGATTATGATAATTCTAATAGCTGCGGCAAATCCCGCTTTTTTTGTAGCTGCTGCAAGTAGTGTTGCAACTGTGGTAGGTGATCCTGAATAAGTATCAGGCAACCACATATGAAATGGCACAAGTCCCATCTTAAATCCGAAGCCTGCAATGAACAATCCAACTGACAACAATGCAAAAGGCATTAATTCTGTTTTTAAATTAGCCATAGATATTATAGAATCATAAATATTTGTGGTGCCTGTTAGGCCATAAACTATTCCCATAGCTAATATAATAATTGAAGTAGACAAAGCACCGAACAAAAAATATTTTATCGCAGATTCATTTGATATTGGATCTCTTTTAGAGAATGCTGCTAATGCATATGTAGGAATAGACATTAATTCCCAAGATACCAGTAACATAACAAAGTCGGTAGAATAGCCTATAAGTATCATTCCGATGCTTGACAAATGAATTAGAGAATAATAAGCAGCATGGTTACTTTTCTTCTTCATATAGCTCCAAGAAGATACTGTTACCATTATAGATACAATGATAAAAGCTACTGAAAAAAAGGCTCCAAATACATCATCAGTAATTACACCGTTTCCTGCAAAAGACAAGGCAGGTATAGTTTCACCCAATAGTACTCTCGATATAACAATTACTAAGGAGAGTGCAAGTGCACCAAATGATATGGCACTATAGACTTTATTTTTTGAGCCCTTTTCTTTGTTTAAAGCATCCATTACGGGAATAAACAAAGCTACTGATCCCAAAACAATAGTGATTAGAGAAGGTGTTGAAAATAAATCAATCATTAGATATTATCACCATTCTCCTTAAATCAATAATAGCATTGCTATTACAATAATACCCGCTGAAAAAACATAGAGATATGTTTGAATATTACCTGTTTGGGCGATTTTTGCTATTTTTGACATAAATATCATAGAGTACTCAAATGCAGGATTAACTTCAGTCATAAACATTCCTTCAAAATATTTGTATATTTTCCTATAAAATGACAATTGAATTACGACTCCTATCCAATATAAAAGCGAATTAAGATACCATCGATTATATAAGAATTGCCAAATAGCCTTAGAAACAATATTCTCATTTATTTTTTCGGGATTTACTTTTCTTTGTATGTAAAATATATATCCCAGATAACCTCCTATTCCAAAAGCACCTAATGATGAAATTGCGGCTATAGGATTCAAATTAAGAAATCCCCTGTTTTTCTCTTCAGTATTAGCAGCAGTATTATCATTTGGGGAAGAGGACGGTGAATTCGATTGGACTGCAGAGGAAGAGGGCAATTTTCCATCTACTATTCCAAAATAGTGAGATAAATAGTATGAAAACATGCTATGAATTTGACCCTCAAAAGCAAAACCTACCAGACCAATAGCGATAGATGCGATAGCTAATACAGCAAAAGGCATCCACATAAGCCGGTCAACTTCATGTATACGGTGACCTTTTGATTCCAGTTCGGATATGTTTTTACTTGGCTTGCCAAAAAAGGTCAATCCCACCATTCTAAATGTGTAGAACGCGGTGATGACTGCAATAGATACAGCAAGAACAAATAGATATGGAGACAAAGAATAATTGGACTCTAACAGAGAGGCAAAAATCGCATCCTTACTCCAAAAACCAGAAGTAATTAACGGGGCCCCAGCCAAAGATAAGCTAGATAACAACATAAAAAGATAGGTTTTTTTCATATTTTTTCTAAGTCCACCCATATCATACATAAAACGAGAACCAACTGTGTGGAGAATAGCACCAGCAGCCATGAATAGTGATGCTTTGAATAAAGCATGACTTATCATGTGGAAAAATCCAGCAGTATATCCATCAACAAAATGTGTGGACAGCCCTGCAATACCTAAACCCATCATCATGTAACCTATCTGTGATCCTGTAGAATATGCCAGTACTTTTTTTATTTCGGGATTAACTATCGCCTGGGTTGCCAATAGCAAAGCAGTAATGCCGCCAACCCAAGCAACAATTTCAAAAAATTGAGAAATATTGAATACTGCCAATGCAAAAAATAGAGGACCAATTCTAGCAACAAGAAAAACACCGGCCTTAACCATTGTTGCAGCATGAATAAGTGCTGATACAGATGTTGGTCCAGTCATAGCCTCTAGCAACCACTCACTTAAAGGAAATTGAGCGGATTTGCCTATTGCACCTCCAAAGAGTAAAACTGCAGCAGGAACCAAAAGATTCTGCTTCATCATTTCTTGAGCCCATGTGTGATCTGTGAGCAGCTCCTTAAACCCAAATGTACCAGCAAAGGCAAAGATCAAAAACATTCCCGAAAGCATCATAATATCACCTATTCGATTAAATACAAATGCCTTAATTCCAGCATGGGTAGGGGAGGTCCACATTGGAATACCCCAAACAATATGACCTTCTTTTCCAACATAATCTTTTTTCCTATCAGAGTACCAAAATCCCACCAAGGCGTACGAAGCTAATCCTACCCCTTCCCATCCAAAAAACACCATCAAAAGATTATCAGACAAAACAATTAATTGCATTGATCCTATAAAGAACAACATAAAAAACCAATACCGAGTAATAGATCTTTCACCGCGCATATAAGAAGTCGAATAAATGAATATTGATGCAGATATCCAAGCAACCAAATTGCTCATTGTTATAGCAAGAGGGTCGGCCAACACACCAGCTTTTAAATTTAACGAAGAAAGCCATGGGATTTGACTATGGATTTCCTGGCCAGAAAATCCAAGCGGTAAAATACTTAATGCAAATAGTGCACTCAATACTGAAAATCCTACAGCAGTATAATTTCTGATTCTTTCGCTTTTATTTTTTAAAGCTGGAATTAACGCCGCACCAATAAACGGTAACATCCATATCAGCCATGCATTAACTCCAAGTCCAACAAATCCTATTGTCTCGTTTTGAACCATTATACATTACATCCTCAAAAATAGAAGGCACTCTGAAGCGGCAGATCATTATATGACTGTAAGTCCAGTTTTAAAATTTTATTGTCAAACATATTACTCAAGTCACTTTTCGCCGGTTGAGAAATTTTAATAGCGGAATCTGTTTTCTGTTTTACAGGTATGACCCCGGTAGTATGACCATAATACAAACTTTCAACATAAGTTATTATGGATTTATAAAATAAGTCAGGATAAAGTCCTAATATCAAAGTAAAAGCGGCTAGTATACCCATTGTAATTATAACATATCCACTCGCATCTCTTACATTTTTTAATGTTTCTGGAACTATACCAAAAAAAACCCGCTTATACAACCATAATATATATGCAGAAGTCAAAGCGGTAGTCAACATAGCTAATGCAAATAATATTGCTTTTAAAGAATCCCAATGATTAACAACAGCACCTTGAAGTGATCCATTAAATAATACCCACTCCGCCATAAATCCACTAGTAATTGGGACTCCCATTATCGTTAATGCACCAATCATGGCAAGAACAGCAGTATAAGGCATTTTACCAGATAATCCACCAAGTTTACTCAAATCTTCAGATCCAGCTTGCAATAACAGATTACCTGAAGTCATAAATAATAATGCCTTCCCTAAACCATGTGTAACAAATAGCAAAATAGCGCCACTTATTCCTAGGACACTCTCAGAACCTATTCCAAACAATATATAGCCCATTGAGCTAATGCTAGAATATGCCAAAACTTTTTTAATATCTTTTTGCATCAAAGCCATGGCGCCTCCAAACACCATAGTTGCTACCGCCCAGATCTCCAAATAAATACCATATCCAGAATAATGAATAGATAAGAGATCTAGCCATATTCTTATGATACCATACGCTCCAATTCCAGTCATTGCTGAAGATATCAAAACCGAAATTGGTGTAGCAGATAGTGAATATGTGTCTGGTAACCAAACATGCAAAAATAATAGACCTAACTTTATTCCAAAACCAATTAAAATCGAAAATATTATTAAATTAATCCAGTTAATAGGTATTTTATCAACATTTGATTTTATAAC
>JBQCGN010000282.1:0-3426 GCA_051955655.1 Candidatus Nitrosocosmicus sp.
AATAGAGGATAGTTGGGGATAGTCAAATGCCCGTGTTGGTGAGTTATTATAGGAATTAGTTTTATCATCTCTATCCCATGTTTTTGGCGACATACCTGAATCAATTTCATATATTTTTTGAAGAGCATGAATGGTGACTGCTCCGATCTTTTCAGCATAACTAGACGGATAATCTAATCTCATGTATTCATATGATATATTACATATTGGTTTATTAATAACATACTATATCACATAAAAAAATACAGGAATTCTCTATAGAATGGGTGTTATTTGCCTTTATTTATGACAGATCTTTTTGCAAACTTTTATCAAATCTGTAATAATCAACCAAAGTAACAACCCTTCAATATACAATATATTTTTGTTGAATTGTTTAATGTTATTGTGGTATCGAAATTTAAATTAGCTGTTTTTGACATGGACGGAACTTTAATTAATGGAAGATTAATTGAGGCGCTTTCCAAAAAGTTTGGTCTGTATACTAAAGTCAAAGAAATTCAAAATGATTCATCCATTTTTGGTTATATCAAGACACAAAAAATAGCCTCGCTTCTTAAAGGTATAGAAGAAAAGGAGATAATGATAGCAATAGAGTCTATACCTCTTATGGAAGGCACTAAACAGGTAATATCTACCTTAAAGAAGGCGGGATTTAAAACAGGAATAGTCACTGATAGCTATAGCGTAGCAGCAAATAATGTGGCAGAAAAACTCGGACTAGACTTTTTTAGCTCAAACAGACTGAGGGTGTCTGACGGAATAATTACTGGAGATATTGATATGCCACTAGGATGGGATAAAATAAATTGTTATTGTAAGATATCAGTCTGCAAAAGATATCATTTAGAAAGCCACGCAATGAGATATAATATAGGCATTCAAGATACGGTAGCAATTGGCGATACGCAGAGTGATTTATGCATGGTAGAAAGAGCAGGAACCGGAATTGCGTTTATGCCAAAGGATAAACAAATTGGTAGATGCAATAACATAATAAATCGCCCCAATCTAACAGACATGTTAGGCTTCATTGATCTTAGTTTTTCATTTTGATTTATATCCTTATTTATACTTTGTTTAACAATAACTATTGTTTAGGAATTATAAAATGTGTGGAATAGTTGGAATTTTAAGTAAAAGTGATAGAAATGTAACCCCATTGATAGGGACTATGCTGTCTTGTATGAAAAATAGAGGTCCAGATGGTATGGGATTAGCAACAGAGAATCAAATTCTCTACTCTGATAGTTTTGATAATGTAGTATTCTCTCAAGTAAACGGAAATGCCGTCTTAGGACATTCACGTTTGGCAATAGTTGGTGGACCTTGCGGATCGCAACCTTTCACAAGCTGTGATAAAAAACTTATACTTGAACATAATGGTGAAATTTATAACTATAAAGAAATCCGAAAAAATCTCTCAACACATCATAACTTCTCTACAGATACAGATAGTGAAGTTATCATTCATCTATTAGAGGAACAATATAATCTAACTAATGGAAATCTTGTTAAATCGATAAAGAGAACTGTTGATCAACTAGACGGAATATATATTTTGGTTGTAAGAGAGCAATCTACTGGAAAAATAATAATAGTAAGAGATGGAGTAGGCGTAAGACAGATTTACTATGGAGAAAATAAAGATCTAATTGCTTTTGCATCAGAGAAAAAAGCCTTATGGGAGATCAATATAATTGATAATATTCAGAGACTTTTGCCAGGATATGCATTAGCAATTTTGCCTCAAAACGAGTTTCCTAATTTTAAGACATCCTTGTTTCCAATCACAATAAATACAAAAAAAGCTATTGGTGAAAAATACCCAATTTTATATAAAGATCTTGATTCGGCAGTTAACGCATATGGTGATATACTATTCAAGTCAATGAAAAAACGAGTTGGCGATTTCAAAAAAATTGGGATCGTATTCTCCGGCGGGATAGATAGTGTAATTGTGGCACACTTGGCAAAAAAAATGGTTCCAGAAGTCATATGCTATACATCAGGAATCAGGGGTTCAAGCGATATCATTAATTCACTATCGATAGCAGATAGCCTTGGTCTTAAACTGGAGATAAAAGAATTTAGTGAAAAAGACATCGAGGATTTAATTCCCAAAATTATCAATATAATCGAAGACGATAACATGGGTCAAATTGAAGTTGCTATACCAATATATGGTGCAGTAAATTTAGCTCATGAACAAGGAATCAGAGTTATGTTGACAGGTCAAGGAGCTGATGAACTTTTTGGAGGATATTCATGGTACTCTAAAATTGTTAAAAAATATGGATATGAGAAAATCTTAGATTACATGATTGAAGATCTAAAGTTACTATATAAAGAAACTTTGGAAAGAGAAGATAAAATTACAATGTCCCAAAGCATTGAGCTGCGTGAACCATTTTTAGATACTGAGCTGATCGACACGGTATTGAGAATAGATCCTCGTCTTAACATTCAAAACAGTGGCAATAATTATGACAATCTTGGAAAAAGAGTTCACCGCAAACTTGCTGAAAAAATTGGGATACCAAAGGAGATAGCATATAGAATAAAGGAAGCCGCTCAACATGGATCTGGAGTGCATAATACCATAGACACCATAGCTCGAAGAAACGGTTTCAAAGAGTCTTCCGTAACATCGGATTATCTAGATAAATTGAAAAAAAGAGAACTGATAGGAAGTTCCCAGAGATACGGACATCTTTTTGAGAGTGAAAACATCTGGGCATTAGCTCCTCATATACAGATGTATTTAGATAGCATCGCAGCAAATATCTTGCCCAACATAAAATAATTTAATCTATTTTTTAATAACTTAAAAAGGCTATATTTTTTGCAATAAGAACGTAATTGAATTCTTAATTAAGTAGGCCCTATTAACAAAACACAATTTTGTAATAAATCTGCATATAATAGTAAAGACTCACATTTTTTTGAAAATCTCAAGGATGAGTTAAAGACAATACTTTTGACTAAAACCCAAATGTATTAAGAATTAACATTTATTGAAAACATAAGTGTTAGAGGTAGTGGAAATAACAATACTGGATGAAATATTTGCATATATTAAAAGATATACAGATATTGATTTTCTAAAAGAGATTATTTTATTTGTTATATATAATAGTGAAACTAATAGTAACCTATAAAAAGTCGGCATTTTAATACAAAAGGTATTTGTCAAACATGCCCATCGTATCAGTTAACTAAATTTGCTGATGAGTCATAACGGGAGGAGGGTATTTTCATCTCCCAAATAAATAACCGATAATATTCTTTCCAGATAATATGGATTCAAAAATTTTTAGATATATGAAATAGAAGTTTTTAATCGGCTATAAAAAAAGATAACAGAGGGTGGTGAAATAAGGTATCACTGGGATGAATGGTTTTTCCGGGAGACAAAAATGTGAC
>JBQCGN010000283.1:0-3674 GCA_051955655.1 Candidatus Nitrosocosmicus sp.
AAACCATTAAGTATTTTAATTGCTTAGTTTTGAGTTTTGTGGGTATTAATCCAAAATGGTTTTAATTAGATCTTTATTAACAATATAAATAATAAGTATCTATTAAAATATATTCAATTGAACTAATTTAGATACACTTTATCAACTAATACATTGATGGGAATAATTATAAATTAAAAATAAAAGCAATATATAAAAAATACTAAATAAGATCGATATAAAAGAAAAAATACAACATAATTGATTACATTAGAAACTTCTATTAATTGTTAGTGATAAAGAATATATCAGATACCCAAGATGAAAGATAAGAATATCGATTCTGAATCCAAATTTAGATCATTAAAACCTAAATTAATAGAAAATATTACACTGTTAAACAAAAATAACATTCTTAATAATAACAATACCCTTAGTAAGTGGACAACATCAAAAGAATTTTCTATTGATGAATGCTTGACCCAAAGAAACAAAAAACCTAGTTTTTGGATTGAGGGATATGGTTGCTCGGCTAATCTTTCGGATATGGAAATTATTGCTGGCCAGCTCAAAAGCAATGGCTTTGAAATCGCGGATAATCCTTCAGAATCATCCATCAATCTCATTGTAACATGTTCAGTTAAAGATGTGACTGAACACAGAATGAGTTATAGAATCAAAAAACTTTCAAAAGAAAACAAGCCTTTGGTAATTGCAGGCTGTCTTCCCTCTGCGGATACAAAATTAGTAGAAAAATTAAATTCTAAAGCAAGTTTGATGGGACCTAATTCCATCAGCAATACCATGGAAATTGTAAATTATGCATTAGCAGGTAAAAAATCGGTTTCAATTCAAAAGTCCTCTTTTGAAAAGATAAATCTTCCCAAAGTAAGGCTCAATCCAGTTATAAGCATTATACAAATTTCCACAGGATGTTTGAGCGAATGTACTTTTTGCCAAACAAAATTATCAAAAGGTAACCTTCAAAGTTTTAGAATAGGAAATATAATTAATCAGATTAAAAATGATATTAGAGGAGGTTCAAAGGAAATTTGGCTCACTTCCACAGACAATGGATGTTATGGAATGGATATTGGAACCAATCTTGTGGAGCTATTAAAAAAGTGTATCGAAATTGACGAAAAAGACTTTATGTTAAGGGTCGGGATGATGAATCCTATGTATATGCGAAACATAATATCAGATTTAATTGACATCTATTCCAATAGTAAAAAACTCTTTAAATTTATCCATATTCCTGTGCAAAGTGGTAGTGAAAGAATACTGAGAAAAATGAAAAGAGGACATTCTGCAAAGACATTTAATCAAATCGTAAAACAATTTAGAGAACGAATTCCCGATATTACAATAGCTACTGATATAATAACTGGATTTCCAACTGAAACAGAGGACGATTTTGAAATGACTTTAAAAATGATAACAGACTTACAGCCAGATATTGTAAACTCCTCTAAATATAGTGCTAGACCAGGAACTTCGGCTTCAAAATTAACAAGAATTGATCCAGAAGTAATAACAAAGAGATCGGAAAAATTGCATTCACTTATAAAAGATATAGCAATAAAAAGAAATTCAAGATGGTTAAACTGGGAAGGAGATGTTTTAATTGATGAAATTGATAATGGAAAACTAAAGGGAAGAAATCAGTATTACAAATCTATAGTAATAAAAGAAGATGATAACAAGAATGCTAACATAAATGCTAAAGGAAAAGATATTGAAATTAATAATAACGGTTTTCATCTAAATAAAGGTTCATACTTGGTTAATTCAAATAATTATCATAATAATTTATCCATCGGAAAAACCATTAAAGTAAAGGTTATAGATTATTCTAATCACGTATTAGAAGCAGTTCAAATAACATAAAATTAAATATAGATTAAATTACTACTATAACATTTTTATTCATAAAGATATTTCATTTCTTGGTTGTCAGATAACAAAAACAAAGGTCAAAATCTTCTTATAATTGGAGTAGGAGAGGCAGCAAGCAAAATCACCCTTGACATTATCAAGAATATGAATTTAGATTACTTGTTGGTAAATACCAAAAGAAATTCCAAATATATTTCTAAAAATATTATGATAGATACATCCACATGGATTAATCCATCAATTTATAAAATCAGAGAAGCTTTTATAAACCAATTTAATAAGATTTCAGAGATTATAAATAATTATACCAATATAATAATAATTGGTAATCTGGCTTCTAAATTCGGAATAGCTATTTGCCCACTTTTAGCAAATATATTAAATTATCAAAAAGAAAAAGAGATCTTTAGTTTTGTAATAATGCCGTTTGGTTTTGAAAAAGATAAAATATTCCTCTCAAGTGTCGCCCTGTCATTTATTACAAATTTTTCCAATTCTACAATAATCGTAGACAATAATTCTTTCTTTAAAAATAATCCTGAAGTATCTTTTCCCGAATGTTATAGAATTACAAACAATGCAATAAAGGATGTGATAATCTCAGCATGTAAAAAAGGTTTTCCAGACAGTTTTAATATAATTTCCACATCAAAAGAATCAGAGAAGATAGAAAATGTATTTTATAGCTCCATGTCAATGTTGAAGGATACAAAAATAGCAAATATTGAAAAAACTTCTATATTTATATATCCTGCTAAAGAAAATATCGACAAAATTGATAACATAATTAAAACAGTGGAGAAAATTATAGATAAAGCAGAAAAAGAAACAACCATTGTAACTTCAAGCAAATTATCAAAGATACATCTGGTCAGTAAAACAAGTAACTGGATGTTCTCATCATATGATCCGTTAAATCAGTTTATTTCTAAAGATAAAATGCTCGACTACGAACCTGAAATAAATCAAAATATTAAAGAAATTTCTTTTTTAGAAGATATAGAAACAAAAGCATTTCAACAGAATCTGTAAAAATATTACAAAGAAAAAATAAAATTATGTTTTATTGTTTGATTTCTTCTTATTTTGCTTTAAACTGTCTTTGTCTTTACCAATAGACTTTATTGAAGGTTGTTCATTTTTTTCATCAGGACCAGCGAGTTTTGGATCATTAACGGTGTCTGCGGTTGAGGTATTATCTCTCCTAATTTCATCTTCATCTTTTTCTTTGTTGGTTATCGTCGAGGATGTTTCATGTATTATATCCTCATATAATGATACTATGACCTGATCATCTTCGTCCTTTACAATTCTAACTCGAACCTTTCGTGGAGGATTAGTTTTTCCTTTTTGCCAAATATATCTATTTAAATCTTGGTCAATTTTTATTTGTGAGCTTTTCATATGCTTGGTTGCAAACTCTTTGATCATATTTACGACACGATCTGTTCTTCTATGTTTAGGCGTTAGCCAAGCTTTACCAAAGTTTATCGTATAAATTCTTGCCACCGTTTCTTCTACATTAGACATTCCTTTTTATCACCTTTCTATCCATCATCATTAACCAACATTCACATCCGAACGACGCCATGACCTTCTTTTAGGATTGGTTCTCACTTGCCTATGTGTTCTTATAATAACCCAGGCTGGCACCGGTCTATTCTGTTTAACTTTACGCAGTAAGCGGATCTTTCTTGAAGTATTCTTTCGGGCAGCCATAATAATTTCATTACAATAGAACCTATTTTTAAGTGTTAACATATTTAGATATTTACAAGATAATATGAATACTAGAT
>JBQCGN010000284.1:0-3530 GCA_051955655.1 Candidatus Nitrosocosmicus sp.
AATATATTTCCACTTGTAATCTGAAAATATCTGTGTTGGGTTTGTGAATTATCGCTATAAATACAACGTCGTATTTTATTTCTATAATTTTACCTGTTCTTGTATTTTTTATCTTTATTCCTTCAACCTTATCTTGGCCCAAAATATCTTCAACCATTGTATTCCATATAAAAGAGATTTTTGGATTGTAGAAAACTCTTTGCTGTAGGATTTTGCTTGCCCTCAATTCATTTCTTCTATGAATTATTATAACACTTTTTACGAGTTTTGTTAAAAAAAGTGCTTCTTCTAATGCTGTATCACCTCCTCCTACAACCACTACATCCTTGTTCCTAAAGAAAAAACCATCACAAGTAGCACATGCGGACACGCCCCTACCTTTTAATCTGCTTTCAGAATTTAATCCTAGCCACATTGCCGAAGCACCTGTAGCTATTATTATAGATTCAGCTAATAGTTTCTTATCTTCTTTGTTTTTGATATTGTTATTGTTATTATGAATAATGTCATTATTCTCAATAATATTAACATCATCGCTCCCATCAATAATAACGTTGAAAGGTTTTGTGGAAAAATCAACTGTAATAGCTGATTTGTCGATGAATTTTGTGCCAACTCTTTCTGCTTGATTTCTCATTTTAGTCATTAAATCAGATCCCAAAACAGGTTCATTGAAACCTGGAAAATTCTCTACGTCGTTGGTAAGGATAAGTTGACCACCGGGTTGGTCTCCGGATATTACAATGGGTTCCATTCCCCCTCTTGCTGCATAAATAGCAGCAGTTAGACCTGCAGGTCCTGAACCAATAATTAATATTTTATGCAGATTGTTATCATTATTCTTGTTAGTTTTGTTATCAATCATTTTATTTAAAATATTAGATTATATACTAATTAAAAAATAAAATGAAACTTGTTAGACAAAAGTAAAAGTATTAAGATAATAAATTGATACGATTTGTATTCTCAATGGAATAAACTATAATTATTTATTGTTAATTATATTGTTATACATGTCTTTTATCTGCGATATTTGCCATAGATCAACTGGCTCACTTTATTCTAAATTGATTGCAGAAATCAAGGAGAAGAAAAACAACAATGACAATGACAATAACAATGACAATAATATTTCTAATATATCTTCTTCTAGTATTACAATTAAATCATCGACCAAAAAAAGCCAGATGGCTCACATTGAATGTTGTTCGCGTGAGCAAATAAAACAAATATTATTATCTCAAGCAGAGGATCAAATAGAATTTTATAAAGATATTATTAATTTAATAAATGAAGAGATAGGTAAAGATAATAAATCGTTTTTAAATAAAATTAACATTTTTGAGCAAAAATACGGTTTCTTTGATGAAATAAGACAAGGCACAAGTATAGATCGAGATATATTTACTTATGCATCAATAGCAGAGTTAAAAAGAAAAAGTCAAATAGAATAACTATTACCTTGTAATAAAAATATCTTTTTTTTCAGTTTAATTCCAATAATTATTTCTTATTACATTGTAGTTCTATAATATAAAAAGAAGAACTAATCAATAATGTTGACAAAAAAATATCTTCCAATATTATTAGTATTCCTGATTATGATAATACATGATATAGTAAATTATTACATGATTGTTATTTTTTTTTATAATTAATTATATAATAAAGTTGATGAATGGTTGTTTCAAAATCAAATTTATCAAACTTATGAAAAAACAATTACCGAAGTCAGAGATTTTGGAAATTTAGATTGGATAAAGATAAAGAAAATTTGATATTTACGATGAACATATCAATCAAGAAAAAATAGTAAAATTAAAAGACAAATTTTCATGGTTTCTTACTATTGATTCAAATCCTCAAGAAATGGATTTATTGTAGATTATATTAAAAATTCCAAATAGGGTAAAAAGACAAGTAAATTCCAAAAAAATACTCATTACTACTCTATTAAAAAGTAATTATTCAAATGGCCAACGAGTTCCAAAAGACAAAGATATACAAACCATGGGATAATCAGGTTGTTATTTATTATTGCACAAACTTTCAAATGACAACAACTAAAGCGAATGTATAACACGAGTTATCTTGAAACTTCAAATAAATTATATTGTCCGTCTTTTGTTGTTTTGAAAAATTGAATTTACTATTGCTTTAAGGAAAGAAATGGGAGTTTTAAATTATGTATTAAATGGGCAGGATTCTTTCAGCATTTTTATATTACATTAGTTAATGTAATATAAAGGGAAAAGTGCCGTGTTTGATTTTGATTTTATCTATATTCAACCTTGTCTAAAGTGAAATAACTTTTAAAAGAATGATTAAAATGTTAACTCACTATAAACCATGATGAAAGACATTGTTGATGTAAATGCTGCATTATTGGAATTGAATCAACTAGATTTAGATTCATATTTTTTAGACATAATGCATACAAACAGCTTTGATGTAGGAGTGCTTAGACTTAACCCTGGTCAAAAAGATACACAGGTACCGCATTCAACAGACGAACTCTATTTTGTTGTTGAAGGAGAAGGATTCATAAGTATTCAAGGAAATGATCACAAGATAAGAAAAGGTTCTTGTATTTTTATTCCCTCAAAAATAAAGCACTATTTCCATGGCAATAAAGAGCGACTGATTGTATTATATGTTTTTAGAAAATCATAAATATTTATCCAATGTTTATTTTAACTTGGTTTTCAATATGTTATCTTGTTGCAACAATATCTATGGATTAGAATTGAAAATTAACACAAAATAAAATAATTTCAGAAATGCCGATTACATAGGAGTTCAAATAAGCTACCTTATGGTAGACAAAGAAGATGTTTTTGATAATAGAAGAAATACTAATACCAAAATGTTTATTTTACTTGTCATAAACCTTCAGAATCAAGAATAGGGCATAATCATCTTTTAATTATTGCAGGACATCCCAAAGTCCCGGCCGTTCACTTGAAAGTTAATGAAAATAATCCACTTCTCTCTTTTTCAATCACATTATGTCATTTAAAACGAGAATGCAATAGTTAAATGGATAACTTATATAAATCAGCAGTCAAAAATATCATAGTCAACATAGTTTGAAAAAATGGAACGTGTATGCTACAAGAAGGATACCAGAGCCAGCAATATCTACCATAGCTAAAGAATGTAATGTTGTATTAAACAATAACGATAGACCATCAAAAAGAAGTGAACTCTTAGATGGCGTGCGCAATAAAGATGCAATTTTATGTACATTATCAGATAATATAGATAGAGAGGTTCTAGATTCAGCGGGATCCACTCTTAAGGTTATTAGTTCATACAGCACCGGAACTGATCATATTGATATTAAAGAGGCAACCAAAAGGGGTATACATGTAACAACAACTGGAGATATACTTACTGAGGCAGTAGCTGACCTCACGTTTGCTTTAATTTTAGGGGTATCCAGATACATTGTCCAAGGTCATGAATTGATAACTCAGGATCAATGGAAGTTTGGTTGGGATCCAAATCTTTTACTTGGTTCTGATGTT
>JBQCGN010000285.1:0-2585 GCA_051955655.1 Candidatus Nitrosocosmicus sp.
TATATATAAAATTAAGCAATGACACCTTCAAAAATAAATTAACATTAACCAACCGCATTAAAAATATACCTAAACGACCAAAAGATAACTGAACAAGGTCAAACAGGAACAGACACAGAAGCAGCCGGTGAACAATATCGTAAACGAGGTATGACTAAAGCCAACTCTAATCCTTCGGATACATTATAGTCCGCTTAAAAGCAATTTTAGCTAACTATAACTCTTTTTTTGCTTCTGTATATATCAGTATTTAGATATGAATTTTGGTAATCAATATATCATCATTGCCACAATACCCAAATGAAATACATCCCCTGAAGTCTATGATAGACAATAACATTGTATTTTGTAAATATAATATCAATAATACCAACCATATAAAACAATACATAGGTCCATATCCAATGTTAATACCATTACATAAACTATAACAAGAAAACCGTAGGAATACCCATTATTATGCGGTCACCGGGATTTGAATTCCCGCCTTATTTATAAAAGAAACAAGGTCCCGGGTTACGGGCTTTCTCCACGACTTAACGCATGGAAGGCCAGTGTCCTAACCAAACTAGACGATGACCGCAATTATATTTGATATCATTTTATACAGATATTAAACTTTTCCAATCTTATACTAAAACATAAAAAAATTATCAATACAACATATCATTCTGATACATTTGTCTTATCTTTATTTTTTGGAAAAATATAATTTAACAGCACATCAATAGCTTTATTTGTCATTTTACGTTTATAATAAGAAGAACCTTTTTCTGGTTTTTCTTTAAGCTTTTCTTTTTGTACAACATCATACGGTCTATTATCCAATGCACCCTCAAAAAAAACCTTATAATCCTTTAATTTTGACGAAATGATAGAAGCAACAATATCTTTTTGCCAAACGGAACCTATAAAATATATGGAAGGAGGGTTTGCAAGTTTTACTATTCGATCCATAATATTTTTAAAAGCGGAGTTGATGGATTTGGAATTATCATCATATTCTAAGTATTTCTCAGAAATACCTCCAGTAATAAGCAAGGATCTAATTTGTTTAATATGTTCATTATCAGATACAATAACAATAGAAGTATGAAATTTATCGGGTTTAGAACCCATAATAATATTAAATGTTTCGATGCACAAATTTATTCTTCCTACAATATAATCAGGCAAATATGAAGGATCATTCTTTGAAGTTTCGTTTACATAATTTTGTTGAGATATAGATGTTTTTGCAGATGAATTGTTTGTGGCGATAGCATCATGTTTTTCTTTTAATACACAATATAATAACAATATATTACCATAGGTAAAATCCGAATTAGACAACTTATTTTTGTTCTATATATATTAACAAATTTATAGATAACTAAAAAAAGAGAAATAAATTACTTGATTAATTGATATTTTGATCTATATCCACGAGGATTTATCATCATATTTTCGTAATTGAAGGAGGATGAATTACCGATTATAATAGTAGTAATCATTCCCATCATATCAGGGTAATTTAACATTTTTTCTAAATCGGTTACAATTATTGATTGGCTTTCTCTAAAAGCACCTTTAACTATTGCGACAGGAGTTTGAGGGCCTCTATATTTAAGAAATATATCTCTTGCATCACGTAATTGATGGATCCTTTTTTTACTTGAAGGATTATAAACTACAGTAACAAAATCACCCAATGCCGCGGCTTCAACTCTTTTAACGATTATTTCCCACGGAACAAGTAGATCACTCATGCTAACAACAGCAAAATCAGTCATAAGAGGAGACCCGATTAATGCACTGCACGAATTTAGGGAAGAGACGCCAGGTATACATTCTACATAAATCCCATTGTCTTTTTTCCACCCCTTTTCTGCCAAAATCTCATAGATTAATCCAACCATTCCATAGATTCCAGGATCTCCTGATGAAACTAAAGATACAATGTTTCCTTTTTCAGCAAAATCAATAGCTTGATTCGCACGATCTACTTCCTGTGTCATAGGATATCTATATACTTCTTTGTCGTTGATCAGATCATCTATCAACGAAACATAAGTATCATATCCTACAATAATTTTACTTTCCTCAATAACTTGTTTAGCTCTAAAAGTCATATGATCATGATGACCAGGCCCGACCCCAACAACATACAATTTTCCCATAGACATATTAAAATTGTAAATGGATATTTTATTTATTTATTTATCTAGGAGATGAAAAAAGATGAACAGTTACCGAAATGCCATTAAAAATGTTTTACCGACTAATAATTTATTTGTTTTCCAATCCAAATTCTTTATGAAGAGCCTTTACAGCCTTATTACAATCAAGATCTCTAACAACAAATGCCAAATTTAATTCCGAAGAACCCTGAACAATCATTATTACGTTTACATCTTCTTTAGCTACAGATGTAAAGATCTTTCCCGCTATACCTTTAATTCCACGCATTCCTGATCCTACTGCAGCAACGATTGACACATCTTCTAATATGCTCAAATGTTTTATTATTTTGCCAAGTAGTTTCAATTCCAAGGCCGTAGTAGCTTTACCTAAATCGTCTTTGTTCAATACCAAGGAAATACTGG
>JBQCGN010000286.1:0-5603 GCA_051955655.1 Candidatus Nitrosocosmicus sp.
ATTACATCGACCAAACCGAAGGGGAACATGCCTATCAAGGTAAAGTAATTTTGTCTTGATAGGCAATTTTATGTTACTTTTTGAGAAATTTAAAAGAAGATATCATGTCCTTTATTGTACTCTCATACTGAGCATACTTGTCTAAAGAGGCCTTGTAAGTGATAATAAAAATATTATTTTGGTTTATCGTTACAATCTGCAATGCTTTTCTATTTTGAAGATTGTTATCGGTAGCTGTAAAAATAACCTGCCTGCTTTTTTTACTATCCAATATAGATTGGCCAGATGATTCTAATTTAAAGTCTTTATGTACTTTTTTTAGCTGTGTTATTAGAGTATTTGAAATTGAGCTTATGGAAATATTCTTGGATTGAATAGGGATTACTTTTACTACCAAGCCCGCAGGACTCGAGCTTGTGTCAGTTTCTTTGGGTGCAATAAATATAGTTTCATTGTTTAAATTAGAAGACCTCTCCCAGTTGTCCGGATAATTAATCTTGAAGTTAAGGTTCTGACTCTCATACGTTAACATAGGATGTTTGTTTTCATTAAAGAAAAACTGTCCGAAAGCTTGTTGAAAGTTATTGTTGTTAGTAAATGATGGATAAACAATAAAAATTAAAATAGTTACGGAAAAAAGAGCTAAATAATTTCCTCTATACCAATGTCTCAAAAAATTTAATTCAGGTTGCATTTGCCTTTCAGACAAAATCAATTATTGAAAATTTAAGATTATAATTCACTTTGATCTCTATTGATTATTTCTGATATCTTGCTATGTTATTTCTTCTTGATATCATTTGGCTCTAGAAATAGAAACGTCGATTGTGGAAACGGTTCTGGGTCTGTTATCTTCTTCTGTACTGGTTAATATATCGGATCCTATTTTTACATTCGATATTCTATATCCAAGTGAGTCCATTCTTTTGACAATGATTTGAGCCACATCAACTGCTCTGGTTATGCTTTTCCCTCTTGCTTTGATTATTACTGTAGGTTCGTTAGCTAACTGTACCAAAGTTGCAGTCACATACGTCATAAGAGGTTTTTTGCCAATAAAGATCTCATTTCCTTTTCTTTTACCTGTATCGTATTTGCCATTCGACATTAAGTATTATTTACTAACAGTATATAATAATATTTCAATTTATTTAATTTATTTTGTTTATGCTCTCTAATATCTCTATTATTTTATCCGGACTGCTCAACATCTTTTCTTTTAGATCTTTATCTGATATTTCATAACAATGGATCAATTCATTATCATCTTTATAAAACAAAAAAACCGATTTTTCATGAACAAAAGGATATAATCTTTCCTTTACCATTAATTCGGGCCTTAACCTAATTTTATTTTCTTTATCTATAGAAATAGGTTCATTTGCTTCTGTCATTATTTCAAATCCACATAATAACAATTCTTGATAATATGACGTTTTTAAATTTGTTTTAGTAATTTATAATGCTATTGCTATTTGTTTAAGACAATGTCTCCTATCAATTTGAAAACAAAACCTATTCCACCAATAGCTCCTATAGCTAATAAAACTAACCTGAGATGTGTAAAATAATCATCTTTATTTGTTTTTTTTGCTAGCTTTAACGTTTGTATCATTTCTATTATTCTCCGTTGAACTAAGTTAGGAATGGCAGATAACATGTCTTATAATACACTGATTTTTGATATTATTTTAATTTTTCTAATTCTCAATTGGGAAATTTGATTTTGGATTATACTATGAATTCGAATTTGTTTGTAGCATATATACCGGTTCTTTGTCTGTCCTCTGCATTTCTACAAACGTTTCCGTTGCCTGGATTCCTTCTATTTTTCCAATTTTTTCGATGACTATTTTATGCAATTCTTCCAATGTCCTTGAGTAAACTGTCAATATTTTATCAAAACGACCTGTGACTTCAATCAGTGATCGAACTTCAGGAATTTTTAAAAGTTCAGAGTGGATTTTCTCTTTTAATTTTGGGTCTCTATTAATTCCAACAGTTGCTTTAATGTTGATTCCAAGCTGAGATTCATTAATAATTACCGTAAATTTTTTAATTAGATCTCGTTTCATCAATCTTTTAATTCTGCTGTATAAAACCGATGAATTGATCTTCAACTTTTTACTTAGCTGTGGGATTGAGACACTTGCATCTTTTGTTAATTCAGAAAGTATTCTCATATCTAACTCATCAAATCTTTGCAAGTTTACTTCGTTTTTATAAATATTATTTAGATTAATAAATGTAATTAAGGATATTTTTAAAAAAGTATAGATAATTGATAAACTATGTATCATTTGTTTTGTGTTCAGTAAATAATATATTATTATCCAAACTAGTTTTTTGTTATGTTTGGAATATCTAAAATTCGTCTCGGAACTTTTGTTTTTGTTGTCAAACACGATGAAATTTCAAACTATATAGTTATTGGAAGAGTTATGTCTGAAAACAAAAATAAATCTTATCTTGTTAAAGGAACTTCTTTCAGACCTGTCGGATTGATTGAAAGATTAAGAACAGGTAGAGCCCATGGCAAACCTATGGATGCACTTAATAATCCTGACCCTAATAATTGTATTTTTTTGATAATAGACAGAGTTGAGACCAGTACTTTTAACGATCTGATTGACAGTAGGTATGACAAAATAATACCTATCAATGAGAACCGTTTTTTTGTATTAGATGGTTGGTTAAAAGAGAGCTTTTCAGACCTATTTGCAAATTATTTCAATGCATCTTCTCAAGACGAAAGAATAGACGCAAGAGATGTTATTATAAACAGAATGAACTCTCTATTGTCTCCTGAATTAAAAGAACATGTTTATGCAGTTGCTAGGAGCTCACGAATTTTATAAAGTTTTATATTAAGGTCAAATCAAATTTTCTTTTATCATGGAATATGTATATGCTGCCTTGCTGTTACATAAATTAAAGCAAGATATCAATGAAGATAATGTAAAGAATGTGATAAAAGCTACTGGCGTTAATCCTGATGATGTTAAAGTTAAATCTTTAGTTGCTGCTATGAGCGAAGTAAATATTGAGGATGCTTTAAAAGCTGCACCTATAGCAGCCGCTGCTGCTCCCGCTGCGTCTTCGGCTCCAACTTCTTCAAATGCCGGTGCGACAGACGAAAAAGAAGACGAGAAAAAAGACGAGAAAAAAGAAGAAGAAGCTCTCGAAGGTCTTTCTTCCTTATTCGGATAAACTTTACTTTATCTTCTTTTACACTTCATTTAATCTTTTTTTTAAATTTTTTGATATTTATACAACAAATGAAAAAAGATTATGTTTAATTGATAAAAAAACGTAAGTTTTAAAAGTGCAATTCTCTGAAATGCTTGCATTTATTTTTTTTACTTCATTGTCTAAATCAAGAAATATTTTGGTTTTTATATCCTTTTGATATTAGCATGTTCTCCAAACTGTTTGCTATTGAATTTGCTTTTGCAATTACAAGTTCTGTTGTTTCTGAAGTAAGATATCCTGATTCTATTGACAATGACAAGGCCTGTTGATTTGCTATTGATAATATCAATGGCGTTGATTCTTTATTAAAATACACTGCTTCTATGGATAATGCTAATGCTTCTTGGAATGATTTGATTATCTCTTGTACATGTTCTTCGATATTGATTTTTAAATCTTTTTCTTTAAATTCTAATCCTTCAGATATTGCAAAATTGACTGCTATCCCAGCTTCTATTGGTTTTATATCTAATTTACTTAGCAGTGCTGCTAATTTTTGTGAAATCGTCTCTCCAGTTTTTGCAACTACCGTATCTTTTGTTACCCATATTGTTCCTTGGTCTATTTTTGTAGGCACCTTGCTTTCTTTAAATTCAGATAATACGGGTCCCGGGTTGATTCCGGTATTTCCTGCGGGAATTACAAGTTCATTAGGTGCAATGTCTCCGCCTTTTGCAGCTAAAAATATCTTATTTTTATCGAATGTTAAATTTAACTTGAACGGATTGATATTAGTAAACATTAATGCACATTGCCCTTCTAACTCTTTGTTAAGAAATTCAAGGCCTTTTACATCATTAAATATTTTCTCAAAGGATCTTTGAGCTACTTTGTTTTTTATGGTTGTAATTTTGATTTCATTTCTGAATTTTTTTCGTATTGACATTAATTGTGCAGATCTAACCTTTGTCATTTTAGATAATGCAATGACATTATATGATTTTGCTAAATTCTGAAGATTGTCATATAATTCTACCTTTTTACGAGGATAGGCTGTCCTGTCTATTTTTTTTACAGTTGTCTGACTCACTAAACTTCACTCTTTGATAGCTTGGTTATGCTATTTAGCTTGACAGGTTTTCCCATTGTAAATTTAATTATTGTATTTCGCAGATTTTTATCACCCTGTGGTAGTTTTTTTTCTACTGCGGATATTACTGCATTTGCATTTTCGACTAATTGGTCATCAGTTAGAGTTTCATCTCCAATTTTTGTAGACATGTTCAACTGGTTTTTAGACCTAATTCTAGTGGACGATCTCAATCTAGAAGCAATGCTTTCAATCGGTGCACCATAAGGTAATGGTGTTGGCATCTTACCTTTAGGTCCAAGAAATTGGCCCAATGAACGACCTACAGAGGACATTAAACTAGCATCTGCAAGGAAAAAATCATGTTGGCGGACAATTTTTCTAGCATCTCTTTTATTTGTACCTAATCTTCCGATTGCATCAGGCTCCATTACTGTTTCCACCCCTGCTCTTTTTGCTCTCAAACCCATATCTCCTGATCCTAGAACACATAATGAAGAGCCTTTTTTAGTTGGATTTGGCAATACTATTGTCTCATTTAAGCTGAAACCTTTTTTTACGTCAATATCTTTTATTACTAATGTTAATTCTGCTGATTGGGTGAAATTCCTCTTTGGGGTAGTTTCCCTTGCCTTTTTTATCAGCGTACTTAACTGATCATTATTAATCATGATAATATGTATTAACTGATGTTATAGCCATTTAAAATCCTTTTTACAAATATTATAACATACTTAATTTCAACAAGATTAATTTTCAAAATTATTAGATCTATAAATAAAAAGTAGAATAGATAAAATTTAATTATTGGTGATAGTGATCAATAGAATCTATCGTTGGGTTATGTTCGCTTTCTCTTTTTATTGCTTCTAAGATCCTTTTCCAAATTTTCTTCTCAAATTCATAAGCCATTATTGCTCCTACGGTAGCACCTGCTGCAAGCCCTATTGGTCCTCCAATAACCAATCCGGCTACCCCGGGAATTAACAAACTGCCAAACCAAGCTCCAGAAGCCACTTCTATGGCATAATCATTGGGTTCACCAGTTATTGAAATGTGTATTTCTCTTAACGATCCAACAATAACCTTTGGAGAGTTATTTATAGCCATTATACTTCTTAACGGTATGCCATTTAACAGTCCTTTATACTCAGATACTATCTTTAGATTTTTTTCCTCATAAATCGTTTCTTTTATAATATTATAGATCATTTCTAAATTAGAATTAAGATTCTTGTAGTGTTGGACTTTACTCATATGGTTTGATAATTTATTAATTTAATAAATCTATATTCCTCTAATCAGAAAAAACAAAAGAAAT
>JBQCGN010000287.1:0-6246 GCA_051955655.1 Candidatus Nitrosocosmicus sp.
TCATAATCATCCCTAACTTCAATAACTATTTAAATCACTATTCAAATTATAATTACGAAAAAGGTACAAGAAAAGGTAAAACTAAGGTCCCGCTATTAACTAATTTAATAACAAAAAGAGGTTGGGAAATGGATCAAGTATTTATCATATCATTGGATGGAGATATTATTGGTTCAGAAAATGAATTAAAAAAAATATTATAAGCAGAAAAAAAGTTTTCAGGAACTGTCAAAATTCAATTGAATTAACAGTAGGAGAATTGAATCGGATCCAATTTAATGTTTTAACAAATGAAATAGCACTTTCAACTGTAGTTAATACCGGGACACCCATTTCAACAGATTTTCTGCGGATTTGATATTCATCGTATAGCATGCCAACGTATTTTTCAATGGTAGATGTAGAAGGAATATTAATTATAAAATCGATCTTTCTATTTGTTAATAGATTTAAAATATTAGGTTGTCGTTCAGGTTCACTAATTTTATAAACTAATTCTACATTTTTAACTCCAGATTTTTCAAAAAATTCTGCCGTGTGTTCGGTTGCAAGAATTCTAAAATTCATCATAGAAATCATTGATATTAGTGGAAGTATCTTTTCTTTATTTTGTATACCGCCAACCGTAATCAAAGCTGAACCAGACAAAGGTAGAGAATACCCCGCAGCAACATATGCTTTAGACAGTGCGTCGTAAAAGGTATTGCCAAAACATGCAACTTCTCCTGTAGACTGCATCTCTACGCCCAATACAATATCCGCACCTTCTAATTGCATAAAAGAAAATTGAGGAACTTTTATACCAAATCCAGATTTTTTAAGCCAATGGTCATTATCAAAATGTGGAAGTTTTAGATCTAACACGGCTTTTGCTGACAATGTTACAAGATTTATTCCAAAAAATTTTGATACAAAAGGCATAGAGCGTGATGCACGAATATTTGCTTCAATAACATATACTTCATCATCTTTGATTAAATACTGAATATTAAAAGGACCTTTAACCTTAAGAGAATTTCCTATTTTTGTTGTATTATCTACAATCGTATCAATAGTTTTTCTATCCAATCTCCACGGTGGAATACACATCATAGCGTCACCTGAGTGAATCCCAGCATTATCAATATGTTCTATAATCGATCCAATCATAATACCTTCTGAGCTTCCAACTGCGTCGACTTCAACTTCAGATGCATTTTCTAAGAACTTGCTTATTACAATCGGATAATCTGGACTAACGTCTGAAGCCTCTTTAACATATTGTTCCATTTGATCTTCATTCCAAACCACTTTCATTGCCGCTCCGCTAAGAACGTATGACGGTCTAACGAGCATTGGATATCCTGCTTCCGACGCAAATGCCTTAGCCTTTTCCAAATCAGTAAATTTTTTCCATGGCGGTTGTTTTATCAAAAGAGAATCCAAAAGATGGCTAAATTTTGAGCGATCTTCTGCTTTATCAACATCATGACTAGAGGTACCCAGTATGCGAACATCATAATGGTTTAATTTTGAAATAAGGTTATTCGCACTCTGCCCTCCCACACAGGCAACCAGACCAAATGGATTTTCTTTTTCACAAATATCAAGTACTCTTTCTAAAGTTAATTCTTCAAAATATAATCTATCGGGAATATCAAAATCAGTTGAAACAGTCTCAGGATTACAATTAATAACGCATATATTTTTTATCCCATTTTCTCTCAATCCATATACCATATTAACAGTTCCCCAGTCAAATTCAACACTACTACCAATCCTGTATGGGCCAGCTCCCAAAACTATAACATTTTTTTCAGCATCATTAAAACTATTATTAGCACTACTTTGCCGTGTAGGTAAAATATCATCATATTCGCCACCGTATGTTAGATACAAATAATTTGTTTTTGCAGGCCACTCACCTGCCAGAGTATCTATTTGTTTTACAACAGGAAAAATATCAAATTTTTTTCTAAGTTGTCTTACCTGATGTTCTTCTAATTTTAAACATCTGCCTATTTGTTTATCAGAAAATCCTAATTTTTTGGCTTCTGAAATTAAGGATACATTAAACTGAGATCTTCTTAATTTGGACTCTTCATCAACAATATTTTTTATTTTAACGAGAAACCATGGATCAACAGAGGATAGTCGGTTTATTTTATCAACACTAAATCCAGCTTTAAAGGCTTTTACAATATTAAATAGGATTTCATCATCAGGATAAGTCAAAGAATATTCTATTTTTTCTATTTCATTGCCATCAATTCCTATCTCATTGGTATTAAGATTATTAATTACATCATAGTCATGATTTGCAACCAATCCATCTTTACCAATTTCACACATTCTTACAGCTTTTTGAATAACTTCTTCAAAGTTTTTTCCGATTGCCATAACTTCCCCGACGGATTTCATGGTACTTCCGAGTTTTCGTTTCACTAATTCAAACTTTTTAAAGTCCCACCGAGGCATTTTAACAACCATATAATCTAAAGAAGGTTCAAAACATGCAGAGGTTACTCTTGTAATTTTATTTACTAACTCAGGTAACGAATAACCAAGTCCAATTTTAGCTGCCATGTAAGCTAATGGGTATCCGGTTGCTTTACTTGCAAGAGCCGAAGATCTAGACAATCTAGCATTGATTTCGATTGCACAATATTCATCAGAAACGGGATTCAATCCAAATTGTATATTACATTCTCCAACTATTCCACAATAGGAAGTCGCTCGCAGGGCAGCTTCTCTAAGTACATGGTATTCATAATTGTTAAGAGTCTGAGAAGGAGCTACAACAATGTTATCTCCAGTATGGACTTTCATACCTAAAACATTTTCCATATTACAAATTATCGCACTGTTTCCTTGATAATCCCTCATTACCTCGTACTCAATTTGTTTCCATTCTCCAACGTATTTTTCAATAAGTACTTGGTTAACCATACTAAGAGAAAGACCTCTCTGAACAATTTCAAATAATTCATATTCATTATAAGCAACCCCTCCCCCTCTGCCACCTAAGGTATATGCAACTCGTATAATTACTGGAAATCCTATTTTTTTTGATATTTGTAGAGACTCTTCATACGAATAGGCGGCAGAACTTTCTAAAACAGGAACATTACTATTTATCATTGCTTCTTTGAATTTCTGTCTATCCTCTGTTATTTTCACCCCATCAATAGATGTATTTAATACATTTATTCCATATTTTTTTAGAACTTCGTTATCAAATAGATCAACGCCACAATTTAACGCAGTTTGTCCACCAAAACTAAGCATAATTGAATCTGGCCGCTCTATTTCAATAATTTTTTCAACATAATTTCTATTAATTGGTAGTAGGTATACCTTGTCTGCAAATTTTTTATCAGTTTGAATAGTAGCTATATTTGGATTAATTAAAACACTGTAGATATTTTCTTCTTTTAAAGCCTTCAAGCATTGCGAACCAGAGTAGTCAAATTAGCGGCCAAATGAAAATTTAGCTTTCGCCTGCTTCTCCGATTTTTATTGCTCCGCTGCCTAAAACCAATACTTTTTTTATATCCTTATTTCTTGGCATTATTCATCCTCATAAATAATATTTTTTATGCAGATAAAATATAAAGTAATTTGCAATCATCTCTTTTCATTTATTTTTATTACCGTTATTTATAATTAGATCCTTAAACTGTTCAAAAATAAACAAGCAATCAAATGGGCCCGGAGATGCTTCAGGATGAAACTGGACAGCAAGTATAGGTTTTTCTTTATGTTTTATTCCTTCTACAGTTTTATCATCAATATTTTGAAACCAAAGATCAAATTCTGAATTATTGAGACTCTCTAATTCTACACCATATCCATGATTTTGACTGGTGATAAAAGAATGATTGGAAAATAAATCTCTGCAAGTCTTATTTTGACCTCTATGACCAAATTTCAGTTTTTCTGTTTTTGCACCCCCAGCTAATGCCAATATTTGATGACCTAGACATATGCCTAATGTAGGAATGGAATTTTTTATTATTTGAGACGCAGTAGTTATTGTCTCTTTACAAATAACTGGATCACCGGGCCCATTGCTTATAACAATTCCCTTTGGATTATAGGACATTATCTGCGATAATGTTGAATTCCAAGGTAATCTAATAACACTTAATCCTAATTTTATCAAATTTCGGATAATACTATATTTAGTCCCTGTATCTATCAAAGCTACAAGAGGGTTGCTTCTCTCGCCATAGAATTTTGGTTCATCTACAGAGACTTCATCCATAAAGTTATGATGACCATAATCAAAAGCCGTATCAAGATAATTTTTAGATGAAGATTCTTCAGAAATTATTATTTTAGCATTCATTACTCCCTCAACTCTAATTTTTTTTGTAAGTTCTCTAGTATCAATTCCACAGATACCGGGAACTTTTTGTTGATATAACCATTCGTCCAAAGTTTTAACACATTCATAATGACTTGCAACGTTAGATAAGTCGGAAACCACAAGACCTGAGGTTTGGATAGAATCAGATTCAAAATATTTAGGCATACCGTATTTATCCAAAACCGATTCGGAAGGTACACCATAATTTCCAATCGATGGATACGTAAAACAAAGAATTTGTCCCCTATATGAAGGATCAGTCAACGTTTCAGTATACCCCACCATTCCAGTATTGAAAACAATTTCGCCAGATATTGATTTGGGAAATCCAAATCCAATTCCATTAAATAAGGTTCCATCTTCAAGTAATAATTTTGCATTATATCCTATATATTTGCTAAATAGTGTTGGAATATTAATCCCCAAATCCCAAAAAAAGACATCATTTATAAATTTTTGCAATATAAAGATAGACATCAAATCCCGTTTTAACTACGAATTAATACATATCATAAACGATAAACTCTATCCCTCCATTTTATAACACCTTTATTTTCAAAGGTAATAATGGACCAGATAAAAGACAGGGATACAACTATACAGCCTATTGGAGTACCTAAAAAATAAAATTTATTACGAGTCTCTGACAAAACTAATTGAAGATAATTAGTTGCATACATGGATAAAACAGATAATAAACTGAAGATAAACAACATTTTTACCGAAAAACTATAAGCATTATCTTCAATGATAAATAATTCAGCAGTAGAATAAAACAGAACTACATAGGGAATGACCATTAAAATAAAAATACCCATAGTCATTAAAATGGAGTTTTTTTTATTTGTATAATATATAGGAACCATCAGTCTTTTTAAAGCATTCCATAAAGTATTAAAATCTCTTGCCCAATAAGCGCCTACAAGATCTTCACCTCTGAACAGTTTTAAACTATAGCCCAATTCTTTGAGTTTTTTTCCTAAAGCCCCATCTTCCAATATCTCTGATTTAACAGATTCATGAGTGCCTATTTCTTCGTAAACAGATTTACGTATAATAAAAAAACTACCAAACAGATATCCAAGTTTTGTTTTTGGATCATTTACTCGTAAAGGCGAATATCTTGTAAATAAAAATATTGAAAGTATAGGCAAAACTAATTTTACACTAATGGTGGGGTGAAATAGTTTTGGAATAGCAGTTAAAACATCTAATTTCTGATCCAAAAGAGTATTCAAAGAATTACTAATACTATATTCAGAGTGAATTGTATCAGCATCAGTAAAAAATAAATAATCTCCTTTAGATTTTTTATAGCCGACATGACAAGGCCAATTTTTTCCAATCCAATCAACGGGTTTTATACCTGCTTCATATACGTTTATTTTGGGATTATCTTCCTTCATTGATCTTAATATTTCCAAAGTTTTATCAGTGGAATTATCATCCACTATAATTAACTCATAATGGAGATATTTTTGATTTAATAGGCTTTTAATGCAATTTTGAATATATTTTTCTTCGTTTCTAGCAGGGATTATTATACTAACCAGAAAATTGGAGGCATTATTTAAAAGCAATCTGTCAGATGATATTCTAGGAGAAAGACGAAAAGAGTTTTTCAATATCATAAATAGATATAACCAAATTCCAAAAGAGCCCAGAACAAGAATTGACAAAATTAAACCGAGAAATATAACGATATCAACCACATGTTAAAATTTTGCAAAGTAATATAAATATGATGGAGACCAAAAAAAAAATTAATTCAAAAATATATTGTCTAGATCCGAAGATTCTACCTAAAACTTTAGATTCAACAAAAAAAGAATCAAAAATAATTCTTAGAGATAAATTTTAAATCAATTTTCTCTGACAAGCCCTAAAATAGTTTT
>JBQCGN010000288.1:0-6383 GCA_051955655.1 Candidatus Nitrosocosmicus sp.
ACCACACAAGCAACAGGAATAGTAACAGATATTGGCTCGTTTTTACCTTTAATAATGAAACATTTAGAAATATTAATACATTCAAATGAAGATTGTATTTAGATAAAATATATCCTTTAAAAAAGAATATAGTTATTAGTTTATAACACTTTCTTCTATAGCTTTTTTAATTAAGGTTAATGTTACTTTTGGGTCTGCCCTACCACTGGTTTTTTTCATTATTTTGCCCAAAATAAAATTGTGAATATTTGGATTAACCGTAGATTCTTTTATCAAATGGTTTTCTTCCAATAAAATATCGTGGATAAATTTTGTTAAAACTTGTTGATCTGACACTCTTTCAGCATTTATATTTTGACTTAACTTTAGGGGATCTTCACCTGTTTTGATGCTTTTATTAAATATTTCTTTAGCGATGTTTCTATTTAAGGACTTTTCTTCAACTAGTCTAGCCATATCGGCAATTTGTTTTGGAGTCACATTCACATTAAAAAATTTATTCTCTTTGAAGTCTTTTCCCGATGATGTAACGTTTTTTTCCATATCGCTCTCATTAATTTTTGACAATAATTCATTTATAATCCAATTAGAAACCTCTTTTGGAGAATTATATAATTTAACAGCGTTTTCATAAAAATCACTTACACTTTTATTATTCACAAGAATATTAGAAGCATGTTCCGATAATTTATGATCATTTTTATATCTAGATAATCTTTCATTAGGAAGCTCTGGCATTTTGTCTTTTATTTTGTCTTTAAAATTAACTCCAAGTAGGATGGTGGGGATATCTGGCTCGGGAAAGTATTTGTATTCATCTTCTTCTTCCTTTGCCCTTGCAGCAAATGTTATCTTCCTCTTTTCATCCCAGTGTCTTGTTTCAGATTTGATTTTTATTTCATGGATTGATAATGTTTTTTGACGTGTAATCTCATAAAAAATCGACCTTTCGACATCTTTAAATGAACTAATGTTTTTGATCTCTACTTTTTTGCCTCCTTTAATTGAAACATTTACATCACATCTTACCGACCCCTCTAAATTGGGGTTGCAAACGCCTAGATATTCAAAAATATTTGTAATCTTGTTTAAAAACAATCTAACATCTGTTGGATTATCAAAATCAGGTTCGGTTACAATTTCGACTAAGGCAACACCAGCTCTATTATAATCTATCAAACAATAATTAGTTATTTTTGTATTATTATCTTCATAAACAATTTTACCGGGATCCTCTTCCAATTGAACTCTTTTTATACGTATAGTTTTTCCACCCAGACTGTTATCTTTATTTGTTGATGCATCATTACTATATGATAATGAACCATCATGACCTATGCTACTTATCTCGTATGAATTATATTGAGTAATTTGAAAATTCTTAGGGAGATCAGGATAAAAATAATTTTTTCTGTAAAATTTGATCTTTTCCGGCAAATTACAATTTAACGATATAGAAATCATAGATGCATATTCCACAGCTTTTTTATTTAGCAAAGGTAGTGAGCCGGGAAGACCTAGGCAAATAGGGCATATATTTTCGTTAGGTTTGAGGTCACGGTAATTAGAAAAACAGCCACAAAATAATTTAGTGTTTAAACTTGTTAATTGGCAATGAATTTCTAAACCAATTTTTATGTTTTCATCACTGCTACTGATTGTAGATCCGATTGACTTGGTTGATGCATGATAATTATTTCTCTCGTTTTCGCTTTTCATATCACAGGGCTCCACTCATTAAATTTATCATTTTTTTCAAAAAATAAGGCTAAATCGATTAGCATTTGCTCATTGTGTTCACCTGATAATATTTGCAATCCAACTGGTAAACCCTCCTTGCTAAAACCCGCAGGGATGGATATGGCAGGTATTCCTGCTAAATTAGCAAGTATTGTATATATATCAATATTATAGAGATCCAACGGGGTAGTGTCTTTTTCACCTATTTTAAATGGCAATATAGGCATGGTTGGCAATATTAAAACATCAAATAGCTTAAACAGTCTATTAAATTCACCTTTTATCAGATTTCTGACCTTTTGTGCTTTTAAATAATACTTTCCATAATACCCTGCTGAAAGGACATACGAACCTACGAGTATCCTTCTTTTTACTTCATCACCAAAGTTTGAACGAACCTGAGAAGAATAATTGTTCCATTCATATCCTTCCGGATTAAAATCAAATCCATATCGTATATTATCAAACCTTGATAAATTACTGCTAGCCTCTGCAGTAGCAATGATATAATAAGCGGCTAATGCAAAATCCGAATAATCAATTTTTGCATCTTTAATATCGAAAAAATTTTCTTTTAACCTTTCTATTTTATTATAAATAAGTTTTGATACTTGATCATCCGATACTTCTATTAAATTTTGAATAACTCCTATTCTATATTTTTTTGAAGATATTGCTTCCATTGTGTTTATTTGATATTGAAAATGCAGATCCAAAGTGGTATCGTCATTCAAATCCTTACCAGATATAGCATTTAATACCAAAGCAATATCATTAACTGTCTTTGCTATAGGACCAATTTGTTCGAGTGAATTAGAATAAGATACCAATCCATATCGACTTACTGATCCGTATGTTGGCTTCAATCCTATGACTGAGCAAAAACTAGATGGACAACGAATGGAGCCTCCGGTATCTGAACCAAGAGATATCGGGACCTGCATAGAGGATACTATTGCAGCACTTCCACCTGAGGAGCCGCCTGCAACATATTTGGTATTCCATGGATTATAGACTTGGCCGTAATAAGAAAACTCTGAACTACTTCCCATACCAAATTCATCCATATTTAATTTCCCTATTATAATAGCATCTTGGTACTCCAATTTATTGATGACAGTAGCATTAAATGGAGAAATATACTCGCATAACATTTTTGAAGCACAAGTATTTTTTAAGCCTTTAACAGAGATGTTATCTTTTATTCCAATTGGGATACCTAACAAACTTCCTGTCTTTTCATTATTTTTAACTTTTTTATCAATTTGTTTTGCCTTAGATAACGCATGATCATAATTTTTTGTAATAATTGAGTTAATTTTTGGATCTATTTTATTAATTCTTTCAAAAATTGATTCAATATATTCTTCTGCTGACAGCTCTTGTGTTCTGATTTTTTCTGAGACTTCATATCCGTGTAATTTATATAATTCAGCCATCTTGTTAAATCCGAGGTCCTATAACATATCCATTTTTTTGATGATGAAATTTAAAAGTGAATTGTTGTTTTGTTTTTTCTTTTATATTATTAGGTTCATCTAGGCGTAGGTTGTCTAGATTTTTTTCATTTTTTAAAAAATTTTTATTATCGCACGAAATTTTATCCATAGATAGATTTTGGTTTATTATATTGTTATCCGCGTTTCCATTTGAGTCAAATTCAAATTCATCCAATTTGTTAAAAAAAGACAATATTTCTTTTATCTTATCTGCCGTTTGATGAATTTCAGAACCATCAATTTCCAATCTTGAAAGAATACATAATTTTTTGATATCTTCATTATCTGACATGTTTTAATGTTGTAAACTTTTTTTCTGTTCTTGTGTATATAATTTTTCTTTTATTATTAATGTTAACAAATACTGATCAAATACAATATAAATTATGCTCAATCTATTGTTTTTAAATTAGTAAAAAATTACTACAATTTGGCTGTTAGATTTGATATTGACAATTTAAAGAGAGTTTATGGAAAAAATGATTCTTACTCAAATAAACATAAAAATATTATATACAGCAAGATCGTCAGATACTGATTAAATACTTGGTGTTGGAGATTTTACTTTTAAACAAAATAAAAGTCTTAGAGGAAAACGCATTTCAATGCAACCTTTGCATCAATACTGACAACTCCAAAGTACACTTTACATGCATCTGATGCAGGAAGGATTTTACAGAATATACAAAAAGCTGCTTGAAATTTTGGGATAGAATCAGGATTATTTATAAAAATATCTGAATTTATCTTTAAAATGATTTTGAATTCTACCTGAAATATGCCACACATTCATATTGGTTTTGGTTATCCAACAAAATTTTTTTAAATCAAACAAGAGAGTGCTTTCCTATGGATAAATTAGTTTTTTCTGAAAGTTATGGTACAAAATTTTATAGTTGAAAAAGTGGATTTAATAAAGATATGTAAAAGAGGCTTAATCTAATTTTAGTAAAAGATAATATTATATTATTACTATTGAAAATAACACTTGAAGGTTTTAATTAAAATTGAAATATACAATTAGCCAAATCAGATAAATCATATATCTGATTTTTTCACCAAGAAATTCGTCGACTTTGGTTGTTTTATTTTTGACCGAGTGGTATTTATTATTCTCTGCTTTGAATTTTATTTTTTAAAAAGGATGTCTTAATAACTGTCTGTTAAAGATAACTATTTTTGTTTTATTTTTGACTTTGTAATCTCTCCACTTTAGGGATGTCTCAATGGGTCTATTGGCTTGTTTTTAAAAACATTATCTTTTGTAATTAATTTGCTTAAATCGTTTTCTTTAATTTTTTTATTTCTAAACCATCGAGATTTATGGGATTATAAGATTCTATGATTATTTTAAATCTTTTTGTTTATCCTGTGTTATCTTTAGTCTTATATAGATTCTAATTAGCGATGTTTAAATAATATTGAATTTGTGATGTGTTCAATAGTAACAGAATGAGACCTGTTATATCGTCTAATTCTTTTTTGCAAAAGTATCGATTCTATGACATTTCAACAAATATTATTTATTTCTCCAGTAGTGACACATTAAATGATTTTATTTCTTGATTGTAATATTTATTTATTTATTTTATTTATTATTAATTGGTTATTTTGATACAGAAGTGTCTTATTGATATGTATGTATTTATAAATATTTTATTTTATCTCTGATACGTCATTTATCCGATATTACTGGTTTCAGAATTTCAATATAAAACACTGCTAAAATATTTTCTTCAAAATCTGTATATGGTAACAACTTTGACTGCATTTACATTTTTTTGACACCAAATGCTTCTTCTTACAGTGTGACAAGCCAAATATTTTATTAATCAAAAACTTATTGCTATTACTATTGTAAATTGAATCTTAATGGATCTAAATCATTAAAATATTATGTTACTTTAGCTAACCAAAAAAATAGATATGAAGAAAGGCATTATTTGCTTTCTATGGTGTTAATCTATCTATATCTCTTGGGTAAAATGTAGCATCTCTGATATTTTCTATTTTTAACAGTGCCATAATAAATCGCTCCAAGCCCAATCCAAAACCTGCATGGGGAGGAACTCCATAATCAAATACTCGTAAATGATAATCAAACGTATCGGATTTCAATCCTTTTTTATTCATATTTTTAAGTAACATATCTTTATTATTTATACGAGTACTGCCTGAAGATAATTCTAGCGGGCCATACATCAAATCGAATGATTCACTTAACAACATTCTGCTATTTGTTTCACCTTCAAACTCTTCCGTGTCTTGAATATCAGCACTAGATTTGGTCTCAGGAATATTAGTATTTATCTTTGGTTTTACGTAAAACGGTTTTATAGATAAAGGCCAATCTGTAATATAATAAAAACTATTTCCAACCGTATCTTTGAGTATCTTTGGAGGTATATCATCTCCCCATCTAATATATTTATGGCTCTTTTGCAATTTCTCGATAAGTTCAGAATAACTATACCTTGGAAAAGGAATATTTATAATAGGTAACTCAATACCTAGATTTTCCAGTTCGGTTGTGTTTTTCTCCTTTATTTTTAAAACAACAAAAGAAATTAGTTTATCAAGTAAATCCATTACATCTTCATAATTAACAAATGCTTTTTCTACATCTATAGATATTGCTTCTGAAAGATGTCTATTAGTTCTGGAAGGCTCTGCTCTAAATATCGAAGCTATTTCAAAAACATTTTCAAAAGCCATTGTCAACTGTTCTTTATATAACTGTGGACTTTGTGCCAGAAAGGCTTCTTTATCATAATAAAAAATGGGGAAAAGAGCTGCTCCCCCTTCAGTGGCGGTTGCTATCATCTTGGGAGTATTTACTTCTACAAAATACTCTGAATTTAGAAATTCCCTTATTGAATTTAAAATAGTGAACCTAATTTTAAATATGTTTTGCAAATAATTTCTCCTTAAATCAAGTGCCCTCAGATCCAATCTTGTATCAATTCCTATAGTTGATACCGCTTGTGTTAAAAATGGCGCAGATTTTTCAGAAACTGATAATATCTTGGCCTCTTGAGGAATGATTTCGAAAGAATTAGATGATCTTTTTTGTTCAACAACCTTTCCCTTTATAGCGATTGAAGAATGTTCTTTTAAATTCCTCAAAATATCAAACATTTGGTT
>JBQCGN010000289.1:0-5209 GCA_051955655.1 Candidatus Nitrosocosmicus sp.
CTTATTCTTTCAATATTAAAATAAAACATTACTTGATAGACTACATATAGTTAATCTGTTATTATCTCTCAGTCGTAATAATTCACAAAACAAATTAAACAATCGCATCATCTGCCCGGTTGACTTTGAAAAATTGTTCTCTGCTGACCCGAGGTCAAATCAATTCATGAGGGGGATATGTTTTCAGCAAATTTAAAAATTAAAAGTAACTGAACCTCAATTAATATCTATAACAGTATCATTTCTATTTAGATTACATAACTTTAACATTAACTACAAATCTATTGATCAAAAGTTTAGGTGTAGGTGTGAAAGGAATTCTTTGCTTTGTAAAAGGAGATACAGTAGAATAGATACAAGAAACATTATCTTTGTTTTTATCGCATTATAGAGGTTGCAATTTGAAAAAAAAACTATTGATGTATCAAGACGCTATATTTTCTCAGATATTTTATTGTTTAATATATAATCTTTTTTGTTATCCTTTTGTAAACGTAGAATATCTCTATTTAGATCTTTTTTTCTTGAATTTATTATTTCATTTGCAATATTCAAATATTCAAGGTTTATTTCAGTTCCTAAATAATTTACGCCTAGGGTAATGCAAGCTAAAGCCGTATTTCCTATACCCATAAAAGGATCATAGACAATCATTTCTGGTCGTATACCATGCAGTTTAATACATTGATATGGCAGTTTTTCTGGAAAGACAGCCGGATGAGGCCTGCCCTCTTGGATTGTCGGATAGGATATAAACCAAACATTTCCTCTATCCCGTTTATCTTGAGTTGAAGACTTCCATCTCCCAATATTCGATTTATCTTGATATGGAACACCTATAGACAATTTATCTAATTTATTTGTTCCCTCTTTGGTAAAATGAAAGATATATTCGTGCAAATCGGTAAGAAATCTTTTACTAATAATTGGTTTAAAGTGACCAACAGAAACATCTTTTCGCAAGATATTAGATCTTCCGACATCATCTTTCTCAAAAGATATGGATTTTATCCAATGAATTGTATTTTGAAGTTTGTATCCAGATTCAATAAATTTATTACATACTTCAAGAGGGAGCAGAGAGTCCGATGGGGTGCCTCCGATATTTAGAAAAAAAGAGCCATCATCTTTTAAAATAGATTGACTTATTTTTGAAATTTGGTACATCCATTGGAGGTATTCCTTTCTATCTTTATTGTCTCGATATGATCCATATTCTTTATTAATATTATAAGGCGGCGAAGTAACAATCACATCTATATTTAATTGTTCTGCTAAAAGATCTTTCATGAAAATTTGACAATCTTCATGATAGAGATGATTTGGTTCTATCACGATAAGCAACTGATAAAAGTAATTTTCATATTTAAGATATGCTAAATTGAAATCTGTAAAAAACTTTCAATACATTTTGTATCTAATTAATTAGAATATTTTTATTTTTATCTATTATAATTAAAATCAATTTAGAAATAGTAGTAGTAAACGTTTTTTTGAAAGCTGCATATAAAAAAAGGGGAGTGCGAAAATAGATAATTTGATCTAATATTTGTCATTATTATTGTACAAAACAGTCATTATTTTTTAAAGATTATACGATTTATTTATAAATCAAAGTTCAATTTCTGAAAAATCATCCCTGTATTTTTTTTCATCTACTATTTTAGGATCAAAATTTAATTTATGCAATGTAAACTTAACACTAGCTCCGGGCATTTTAGGATTGTTATCTATCCATATTTTTCCTCCATGCGCTTCGATAATACCTTTACATATTACTAATCCTAAACCCGTTCCTCCGTGTTTCCTAGTATCACTGGAATCAATTTGATAAAATTTTTTAAATAGATTATTTATTTCACTTTCTCGAATCCCTTTTCCATTATCCTGTAAATTAAATACAAAGTAAGGATCAATATTCGAACCATCAATAGCACTGTTTAAATTGCCAATACTGGTAGATTGGGATGGTAATGGATTCAATTCATCTACCCTTAATATTATTAGACCCTTATGTTCAGGAACAAAATCAATCGAGTTTTTTATTAAATTGCATAGTACTTGTTCAATTCTTTTCTGGTCGCAATAAACTTTATTATCGATCGTTGTGTTTATTTGAGAAATTATTGTAATTTGCTTTTCTTCCAAAAGCGTTTTTGAATCATTTATTACGTTCTCAAAGAGCTCTGATAAATCTACTTCCTTTTTATTAAGATTTAACTTTCCAAGCTCAAGTTTATATACATCTAATACATCTTCTACTAATAACCCTAGCTTTTCGATATTCCTGTAAATAGATTTGAGAGCTTTAATCTGCCTCTCGTTTAACGAGCCAAGCTTCTCTGTACGCAGTAACATCTCTGTGTATCCTTTAATAGGAACTAGCGGTGTCCTAAGCTCATGGCTGATCATCGAGATAAACTGACCTTTTCTATGTTCATCTTCAACCAATTCCTTATTTGCTTTTTCCAGTTCTTTTTCTTTTTCTAAAATATTTTCAATATATTTTTTAATACTCTGCCTCATTTTTTCAAATTGTTTTGCTAATTCGCCGATTTCATCATCAGAAACAGGCTTTATAATATTATTCAGATTTCCTTTTGTAATATCTATTGCAGAATCTTTAAGCTTTATCAATGGTTTTGTAATGCTTCTTGAGGCTAGCAGACCTACTATTGTTATACCAGCAAATATTATAAAAGTAGCGACAATGAAAGCAATTCTTAAATTAAACATTTCCTTAAATGCTATTCCAGTATCCAATTCGGACACCAAAATCAAATTACCGGGCAAATGCTCTACGTCATCCACTTCTAAATTGTTATTATTGCCGCCTGCTGAATTATAATTTACTACGTCTTTTGCAGCGACAAATAATGAACTCCTAGATTCGCTTTGGTTGGTAGAAGGATAAATACCGCTTTCAATTTGGTTTTTTGAGTCTACCGTTTGACTATATATAGGTTGGTCGGTAAATTTTGATTCTACGGAATATTTAGATGAAATAGAACTTGAATGACCCTGAATTGGAGAACTTGTTTTAGCTACATAAACTATAGTTCCTTCATTTGACAGGAGAAATATATTGTTGGCTTTAACTGGATTAGATTTGAGTATATCTTCCACCAAAACATTGATAGGATAAGAAGCAACAATGACTCCTTCTATTGTGCCGGCACTTTTATTGGAAATATTATTTGTTACCGAGCTGTATACAGGGGCTGATAATACTACATGATAATCTCTAGACACTGGAGAATACCATAGTTTTTTATCCTGTACATATTTACCCAAAATAGATTTATTAAATAAACTTAAGTTAGAAATATCTGGTCCAAGATTGATCCAGTTGTTTGAGTTGTTATATGAAGTTAATTTCTTTCCTTTGAGATCATAGATGGAAAATGAAGAAAATACATTATCCAAATCGTCATTTAATTTCATTAATATAGAGCCAATTTTATTCTTATCAATTGAAGAAAAATTATTAGTTTCAGAAGTAAAGGTATTTTCCAGGACTCTGTCATTAACAAATAATTTAAAATTCAAAAATCTATGACTAGCTGCCTCAGATATACCATTTTTTATAAAAAACACTGCGTCTTCGGCATGTTTAATGATTTCATTAGTCATTGCTGTTGAGAAGGCACTTATTGCAATGGTTGAAGTAATAAATAGGGATATCAATGCTACAGTTGACAAAATAATAAATATGCGAGTCCAGACCTTCAACCTCTTAAATAAATAAGTTTTGGTATATCTTTTAAATGTTATATATAAAAGACTAGAAAAAAAGAAAGGAAAGGAAATTAAAAAAGTTAAAAAAATAATATTAACAATATCATAAATATATCACTTACAGATGCCGGAAAATCATGAAAATAATGAATCCATGCCTGATTCAAAAGCCAAATTCTTAGACAGAACAAATAGTTACAAAAAAAAATTTTTGACTTTATCTAAAAAAAGATTTGTTATTATTCTTGCAATTTCTATTTTTTTAATTAACTTTCCTATCATATTTTCCGAAGACAATAATAAAAAAATTTACGGTGATGTAACAAATATTGTAACAATAATTCCAGCTGTTATTTTGGGATTTATTTTGTTATCAAGATACAGTCGAAAGCAGATTTTTTTGGATATAAGAAAAAAGGCATTATTATCTTTTACCATCGGGCTTTTTCTATGGGCAGTAGCTGAATCATTATGGACATATTATGAAGTGGGCCTTAAGATAGACTCGCCATTTCCGTCATTTGCTGATGCACTATGGATTGTAGGATATATTTTATTTGGATATTATTTTTTTAATATGAGTAGAATTTTCAAAGGAAAGGGGGAAAGCAATATCATAATATATATTTCTGTGGCTACCTCTTTAGCCTTAGCATATATATATAATTTAACTTTTGGAGTCGCCGAAATAGTATCGGCACAACACCATATTTTAACAACAATAATTAGCATTTTATACCCCATGCTAGATGGAGCTTTATTGATTCCTTCAGTCTTTATACTATTGAATAATACAAACAAAAAGCCTTCGTCTTTGTTATGGATATTACTTTCTGTATCGATGATCTGGTTTATTATTGCAGATACTTATTTTGGATACGGAGTAATTCTTGGAATAGCCGATCTTATAGATACGTCGATATTCTATAATGCAGGATACCTATCAATATCTTTTGGATTATTATGGTATTATACAACATCGACTTCAAAGAAAACGACAAATGCCTTAAATAGTAAAGTGGAACCGATATAAAATTAGTCATTAACAAATGTGATATACAAAAATTTATCAATTACAGTTTACACATCTATACAAATGACAAATGCTTTTAAAATAAAACACATTGTATACGTAATTCCAATATTTTTTGTATTTGCAATTTTATTTAGTATAATTGGCTACCAGGATTTGGTCTATGCTCAAAGTTCTAACAATACCCTTTCAACCTATCAAAACTCAACTTATGGTATAACAATAAAGTACCCAACTGCCTGGAGCTATGATGAAAATGGTGGAATAGATGATACCGATGTTGACATAGTTACCTTCTTTTCGCCAAATCCAAACAACAATGCTACATTAGACGTACATCAAGATAAGTTAGACAATGCTAGCAACGATATAGGCAGTTATCTTAGATTCACAACCTCATCTTATAAAGGAGAACTTAAAAATTTTAACGTGATTGAA
>JBQCGN010000290.1:0-2961 GCA_051955655.1 Candidatus Nitrosocosmicus sp.
CAAATTTTAAACCAGGTCTCAATTTTCCGAATAACAGAGTTTTCATAATATACCAATACAATTTCTTAATAGTCCGTATTTGGTTTGGTTTAACTTTTAATATTTTGTATTATTATGAAAGAGAACCAAAAATTGGTAAATGAGACATAGAGATAATAAAATCTTCTTATCTTTATACGTATAGTTAAAGAATTTCAACAATTAATACAAAATAATACATTTAATAATTCATTTGATAAATGGTTTTAGATTTTCTAATGTGACATTATTAAATAGCATAAAAATTGTAACAAAGTCATGCAATTAAAATCAATATTTTTAATAATGGCAATTGTAGCGGTATTTGGAGTGGTAACTTCGAGTATTGGAAATAAAACAGTATTCGCAGCTCAACAAGAACAACCCAATGCATTTGGAAAAGGTGCATCAGAGCTTGGAAAATCACATGAAATGGGTTCACATGCTTCTAGTCAAGATGAACCAAGATTAGGAATAGGAAATGTTGGAAATGCTGTTTGTGGCGAAAAACTAAAGCCAGGTGAATTAGCTGGATTTCTTAATGGCGGAGGCTGTCCATAAAAATAGAATTCAAAAATCAAAAGATTAATCTTTTCAGATTAAATATTTTTTAAATATTTCATATTTCATAAGAACCATTTTATCTTATCTAGGCGGTATAATTTATTGTCATAACAAGTTTACTTTGAAAGTTCAGAAAATATAAGATTTTATCATTTAATTCATCTGTCAAAATAAAAGACGAATTAATAAAGACTAAGATAAATTACATTCAACCAATTGGTGGCATTATTGAAATCTGATATATCCACATAGATTTTAGTATTTTTAAGATTATTATCACTATCTACATTATTCAGATTGGTTTTATTGTTTTGCTTATATAGGCCCATATTGCGATAATTTATCACCCGATGGCTTCTGATGATGATAATGAATACCCACAGCCAGATAAAACCGAGGTGTTGTGTGGCAATGACATCATAATAAAAAGGACACACGAGACCTTTTCTTGGATACAAAAACGAATGGATGCAGCAATTGATAGTGATGGTCCTGCCATTAATGTATTATATGAACCTATATGGTCGGGTCTAGTTTCGGTTACAAAAAGAGGGGTGAAAATGAGAGTAGTAACAGAAATTACATCCAATAATATTTCTTATTGCAAAAAACTGATAGAAATTAGTGAGCTTCGTCACCTTGACGGTATTAGAACAAATTTTGGAATAGCCGATGGGAAACAAATACTACTTCATGGTGTTTCAAAAGAAAAGGATCCATTATCTCAAGCCGTTCTTACTAGCGTAAAAGGACTTGTAGAAGCACAGCAATATATGTTTGAGAACTTGTGGAATAAAGCAATTCCCGGAACTCAGAAAATTAAAGAAATTGAGGAAGGCATAAAACCTGATGTCATTGAGACCATTACTGATCCTGCTAAAATAAATAATCTGTATTTGAATCTTTTAAGATCTGCTACTACAGAAATAATGCTAATTATTCCTACTGCTAATACAATGAGCCATCAAGCTGATGTAGGTATATTTGCTCTTTTAAAAGAAATAATCCAAGGTAAGCACAATATTAAGAATAAAAATAAAAATATCAATGTTAAAATTTTAGTTCCTCTTCAAAAGAATAAAAATCATTATAATATACATCATCAGCAGCAACAAAAAGAACACAATATTTTAATCTCATCCTCTCTTTTTTCTTCTGTTCCCATTCAATTTAGAAATATTGAAACAGACTCCACAACAAAATCCATTATTGCCATAATTGACAACAAAGAATCCCTGGTCATCGAAATAAAGGACGATACAAAAGATACCTTTGCAGATTCAATAGGATTTGCAACTTATTCTAACAGCAGAGCAACAGTATTATCTTATATATCAATCTTTGAAAATTTTTGGAAGCAATCAGATCTTGTTCAGAAACTAAAAGAATCAGAGGAACTGCAAAAAGATTTTGTTCATATAGCAGCACATGAACTTAGAAATCCAATACAACCAATATTAGGATTATCTTCTATTTTGATGAAAAATATTCCCGATGAAAAAGAGTTGCACAATACAATAAAAATCATAAACAGAAATGCAAAAAAATTGATTCAGCTAACAAGCGATATTTTGGATGTTACAAAAATAGAAACAAACAACTTGGATCTACAAATTGAATTGTTTGATTTAAATGATTTAATTTCTTATATAGTGGAAGATTATAATAATCAACCTGAAATTGAAAATATAAAAATAGATTACGAATTTACAATTCCTAATAGACTTAATGAGAACTATGAATACGGAAAAAGCAAAAATTTATCCAAAAAGGAAACAAATCCGACATATATTCTTGCAGACAGAACAAGAATAACCCAAGTATTATCAAATCTAAAAAATAATGCCATCAAGTTTACAGCTTCCTCCTCCGAAGCAGAAGAAGAACAAGGAATTATAAAAATCATAGTAGATAAAAAAGATGATGTTCAAGGAAAAGTGCATATTCATGTTAAAGATAATGGAACAGGGATAGACTCATCAATTATTAATGATTTATTTTCAAAGTTTACAACTAAATCAAAAGGAGGAACGGGTTTGGGATTGTATATTTCAAAAATGATTATTGAAGCCCACGACGGTAGTATCTGGGCGCGAAATAATGAAGATGATGAAAGAGGCGCAACATTTTCCTTTAGCCTTCCTTTAGCCATGTAATAACAAATAACAATGAATGTAAAGTATACAAATCCAAAAAACAATTGTGATTAGTGGTTCTATGGCAAGGGGCTAGCAATAGATATATCGCTGGTTCAAAACATCTACTAATTTAAATTTAGAATAAAAAATCAAAATAATAATATATCAAAATATGTAAAAAGCAAATTGTTCAAATAGTTTGTCTGTAGGTATTGGGTCTTGGAATTGAGATCTGTTAAGC
>JBQCGN010000291.1:0-5182 GCA_051955655.1 Candidatus Nitrosocosmicus sp.
ATATTGCAGTTTATATAGATGCTTTGTTGTTGTCTTGACAAGATTTTAATAAGTGAAAGTCTAGTTACTTATATTCCCCGTCAGAGAGTGCACAATGAGTTATACACGTAGTGTATGGCTAACAATGATTTGTAGTGGGTCAGAGGCGGGGTACACTGATATATTAAGATTTTTATTTCTATGCCTATTTTAATCCTTCAAGATGTCCTTCAGCGTCTAACTTTTCGGCATGTGCACTAATATATCTCCAAATTATATCTGCTTTGTCTGATTGAAAGTCCCATGGTGCGATTAATACCAAATCGTTATCTCTTATCCACATTCTTCTTTTTATTTTTCCTCTTATTCTACATGTTCTTACTTTGCCATCATTACTTTTCACAATTATATTATCTCCTCCAACTAACTTTATTACTCGACCAAACAATTCCCCTTCGTGAGGCATGACCAACTCCTTCAAATGGGCTTCGTTTAAAACCTTTCTTTTACCTATTTTAAATCAAATTATTTATTCATTAAGAAAATAAATACATTACTATTTCAAAAATAAATTGAATTATATCAACTTTAACTGATGTGCTTTAGTTGTTTTATCCAAAATACAATAATAAACTTCTATTTACGCTAAAACGGTGCTCGACTTTATCCAATTAATTATTATATGTGTGATTCTCTTGATACCGATAACTTATAAACAATAACTATTGTTGTTATATTTTTAAATTCTTTGTTTTGTTGTAATTGATAAAAATTGATTTGATATGTTCATATCATTATTATTATTATTATTATGTAAATGCAAGTATTCCTCTTTGTTATTGCAATTACTACATTTCCATAACGAAATTTCGCTACAAGTTGAACAGACGACAATTGATTCTAATTGGGATCCGCATCTCCTACATGATTCTTTGTTAAACAATAAATTTCCCTTAATATAATTTATAAATATGGGTATATAAATTTTATAAAACTTTGTATAATAATTATTTAAAATCAAAATTCAAAATATAATAATTACAAAAAATTATCGTTGTTTAAAAAATTTCTCTTTGTCGCGAGATCTATATTTATTTTTCTATATATGTCGTTCTTCAATTTATTTTTTTTATTAATTTCATAATATTGATAAAAAATAGCAACTCACAAATGCTATTTGTTATTGTATAAAATGCGTTATTTTTATTCTATTTAAAAACCAATTTAAACACATCTTACGATAATCATTAAACAAATTATTACTTATGTTGAAAATTGTATTTGTTTTTAAAATGTGTTACAAAGCTCAGTAGTCCGGTAATATATCTTCATTTTTGTTAAACAATTAACATAATAGGGGGACTATCTTATTCTTCATTGTTTTGTAACAAATTCTTTTATTAAATGCATTAATTTAACGTTTTATTTATCTAATTGACTCATTCGGTTATTGAAGGCGAATGATATGCTGTATTGCATTTTGGGCACATTGCATGATCGCAAACACATTCTTTGCAATAATCGCTATTTTCTTCAAATTCCTTTTTATCGCCTTTGTAAAAGCATTCTTCGCATACTGCCATTACCATAAGATTTGTGATTACTTTAATTGTTTAAATACTATTCTTTTTTACTGCCAATATGGCTTTTTGTTTGTGTCTTCTAGAATTATTGTTGATTGTATGCCCCGACTACAAGATAATCACTAAAATTTGTTTTCATTTAGAGAATAATGAATTTTGATGTTCCTTTACTATTGAGTTCATTTTCCAATTAATATTGTAATTTCGTCTCTAATTTTATCCACATCCGTTTCAGAAGAAACAGATAAGCATAATATGTGCTCTTTGTACGGAAATGTCATTATTGTTATTTTCTTTTGTTTTGTTATCATGTAATCTACCGGACCAAATTTATTTGCAAACGATTGAAAAAAAGTCATGTTTGAATGTGATTGTAAATACATGTCTTGTTCTTCATTTACGTCAAGTAATGGTTCGATGCCCTTTCTGAACCCGCCATCTATTACCTCGCTGTTGATATTGACTATTCCAACAAATCTTATTTTCTCATCGATATTGAATATTTGAGTACAAAAATTACTATGTTTTTCGAACATGGATTTAGAGACATTTAATTTATATTTTTACATATCTGAATTGATTTGTTTTTTTTTAGTATTCTCAAAAAAGGACATTTTTATTGTTTTATAGTAAATAATTTCTCCTCTTCTCTCTATGACGGCAATTACTGTATCTTTGCCCATATTTTCGATCTGTTCGATTGTCTCCACAAAGTCTTTAGATTTGATATTTATTCCTTCATTAATTCCAATAGATACATATTTAGATGGCTTTTTCCCATACTCTCCTCTATCATATATTCTAAAATCATTGCCAAATCCAAATCCTTCCTTTACTACATATCCTTTACTTCTTAAATCCCTGTATATCAAATACTTGGTCAATATTTTCTTATCTTTTTTTAGCAGTTGTTGCATGAGTGTCGAAAAGTCATATTCATCTTCTCCTAAAAGTTTTAATTTCTTATTGTTTAAGAGATATAGGGCTTCTAAATCGCTAAGAATATATTCGTCATTAAAGACTTCGCCAAAACCTTTGTTTCTCAATTGATCTTTATATTTTGATTCATGTACTATTGTTTTCAATTCTTTTTCTTGGAAAAGCGCTTCTGCAATTACGACTGACTCAGTATTACTACTTTCTATTTGTTCGCTTGAGTATAAATTGTTACTCAAAGAGCTTAAACTATTATCTTTATTATTTTCGTCGTCAAATTCCATTTACATAACATATAAATCGAGCGTTATATCACATTTATTTATTAAAAAGGTGATTGTTATTGAAGGGCGTTAATTATAGAGAAATAAGGGGTATGCCTTTTGTTAGGCGAGAATATATCAGAGGAAAACCACAGAATAAGATAGCCAGATTTGCCTCTGGGCAACCAAAAAATAATTATGATTATCTTTTAGAACTTGTTGCTACTGAGAGAATTCAAATTAGGCATAATTCTCTTGAAGCTGCTAGGTTGGCAGCAAATAAAACAATGTCTCAAGCAGGTGATATGAGTTTCTTTGGTAGGCTACGTGTGTATCCACATGTGATTCTAAGAGAAAATAAAATGATTGCTACTGCTGGAGCCGATCGTTTACAAGAAGGGATGAGACGTGCTTTTGGAAAAGCTACAGGACTGGCTGCTAGAATAGAAAGAGGTAATACGATATATGAGGCATATGTTACTTCTGCTAATCTTGAACTTGCTAAAAAAGCATTTAGAGTAGCATCTAGCAAAATAGGTTGTCCAACTTTGACTAAGATCACATCATTGAACAACCAATAAGCCCAGTTCTTTTTATTGAATTGCTTATGAAAAATATTTTATAACCTACTAATTTCTTTTACTTTATGAGGGGGATAAAATCCTTAAATGATTTTCCTGATTCATTCTATTTAGATAAAAAAATTCTCATCAGGGTCGATTTTAATGTAAAAGTAGTAGATGGTATTGTTAGTGAAGATTATAGAATAAGGTCCGCTATGTCGACTATAGAATATCTTGTGAAAAGGGGTGCTAAAATAATTTTGATTTCTCATTTAGATAGGCCTAAAGGGCGGGATATGAAGTACTCTTTGTTACCTGTATCAAAGAAATTGTCTGAGATTTTATCGCCCTTTAAAATTCCTGTTTACTTTTCAAGTGATTGTATGGGCGATGAGACGTTAACAAAAATAAATCGATTAAGTAACGGAGAAGTTCTATTGCTTGAAAATTTAAGGTTTTATCCGGAGGAAGAAAAAAATGATTCTAAATTTTCAGAGAGTCTTGCTAGTTTCGCTGATGTTTATGTAAATGATGCTTTCAGTACATCTCATCGAAGACACTCTTCTACATATGGAACAGTAAAGTTTTTTGATACTAGAATTATTGGTTTTAATGTCGCTAAAGAAATAGAATATCTATCATTATTGAGAGAGAACCCTCCAAAACCTTTTAAGCTTGTAGTTGGCGGAGTAAAAATTAAAGATAAAATAGGAGCTTTAAATAATCTTTTACCAAAGGCTACTAAGGTTTTAATTGGTGGTGCTGCCTCATACACTTTTTTAAAGGCAAAGGGAATGCATGTAGGTGATTCTTTGATCGATGAAGATTATTTATCTTGGGCTTCTAAAGCATTAGATGATTATAGTGATAAAATAATTCTGCCTATTGATCACAAAGTATCAATCTTTGAAAATTCTACAGAGTACAAAATAACGGAAAATAATATACCTGAAAATATGAAAGGATTTGATATTGGCGATAAAACAATACAAAAATTTGTCCAAGAAATACATAATAATGGTTTAGGAACCATATTTTGGAATGGCCCTATGGGATTTTTTGAAAAAGAGTTATTTTCTCATGGAACTAAAAGTATTGCTCTTAGCATGGCTTTGGCATATTGGAGAGGGGTGAAAACCCTAATTGGCGGTGGAGATACATTAGAAGCTATGAAAGAAGCGGGCGTATCGGAAAAAGAAGTTACTCATGTTTCAACAGGTGGTGGAGCAAGCTTGCGGTTTTTGGCCGGGGACGAGATGCCAGGAATTGATATCTTAAAAAATTAGTATTAAAAAGTTTCAATTTGTTTAAAAGGTAAATCATATTTAAATTGTATAAAAAGATGATATGATTACAAATATTTCATTGTAGTTTACTTTATGGTTATGATGTTTCAATAATGTTTATCGCTAAAGTTTAGATTCTGATTGTAATCCAAATTAATTTGAATATCTTTCTCGAGCAAGTTTTTAAGACTATTACTATAGAATCTTAATTTACTAAAGGTCTCATGCTATTTTATATTTTTTATTTAATATAAGTTATATTAATGGAACTTGTAGTTTTTATGTTTTGACTTTTCAATCGGATTATCTTTACGATGTCATTGTGGGTGGTGGAAGTGTCTCTGGTTTATTGGCCGCAAGGGAGATCTCTGCTAATAAATTTAAAGTGTTAGTATTAGAAGAGGATCATGAAATTGGAACCCCTGAGCATTGCGGTGGCGTTGTTAGTCAAAAAGGTTTAGAAAAATTAGGAATCATTCCTGGGATTAAAACAATTGATAATTATATAAAAAGAGCTATTATTAAATCTCAAAACAATTCATTTCAAATAAATTCAGAAAATCAGAATGTTA